>JAFWRC010000144.1 GCA_017508825.1 Lachnospiraceae bacterium | reverse complement strand
TTCTCAACAGTCCTGTAATCCTCTTCCTTTTCCAATCGTATCGTATATTTGTTTGTTTTCATCTCATTTTCTCCGTAAACTCTATATCTTGGGCCTTCCTCGCCAATTTCCCCATTCGGACGGAACCCGCACTTTATAAGCACCCTCTGCGACGCCGCATTACCCGGATCCGCTTCCGCATCAACCGCTTTTATCTCCGAATGTCGGAACGCCCATTTTAACGCCAGCTTCACTGCTTCCGTAGCAAAACCCTGTCCCCGGTATTCTTTCAGAATGCCATATCCGATCTCTGGATTACGGCCAGCTTCTATGCCTTTAAAGCATAGATCCCCGATATGCGTTCCATCTGGTTTCTCAATCATCCACATCGCATACCAGTCCCACTCTCCGGGATGAGCAAGACAGCCTTCCAGCATTTCTCCATACGCTTTCCTCAGATCTTCATCCTTTTCTGAAGCGATATACTTTTCCATCTGTTCCTGACTTGCAGGATATATCCTTAACCGTTCATTTTTGATCATAATAAACTCTTCCCTCTTCCAATCAGCAATCCTTTCACAACCAGAATAACCAGACAGATGATGCCTGCATAGGGCTGTCTTGTCAGGATGAATACCGCAGCACTTGCTATGGAGATCACCATCCCTGTCACAAGCCGATGACGGTTCCAGACCGGCTTGTCAAAATGACTGATGACAACTCCGCAGATACCGTTCAGAACAACCACGCCAATCAAAGCGGCAAAAAATGTTTTGATCCATGTACTTATGCCCGTGATTGCATACAGCGATACCGAAGCCGGACTATCTGTTCCGTTTCCAAATACAGGTAGGAATAGTAGCAATACCAGAAAGATATCCAGCGTATTACAGATCAGGGATATGTACTTATCCATGCACTCTTTCTTCTCATCTGCCGCTGCAGAAATGATCTCTTCCGAGCAGATCAGATCATCAATCGACACCGAAAAGAACCTCGATATTTCCTTAAGCGAATCAAGGCTTGGATAGCCGCGCCCCTGTTCCCATTTTGAAATCGCAGTCCTTGAAACAAACAGAGCCTCCGCCAGCTCTTCCTGTGTCATTGATCTGGATTTTCTCAGTTCCTGCAATTTTTCATTAAACTCCATCTTCTCTCCTATCGGGCTGCTTTACTTAAATCCATATACATAACCGCTGATTGATACAGCATAAACAGCCCCGCAGATAATAATACAGAAGCAACTATATCCGTCACCCAGTGCACCCCTGATATCAGCCTGCCTATTACCATAAATGCCGAAAAAGAGATTGCAAATACCGCCGTCACTTTTTTGATCAGAGGATTCTCCACTCTTCTGCACACCTGAAATATCAAGGTTGGCATCACGGCGAGTACCAACAGTGTCGTTGAAGAAGGATAGGATGCCTCCAGCCTTCCCTCTATCAGAATCGGCCTGTAATTGATCGGGATCATTTCAAAAACCAGGTAACATGCTATGACGATCACATAATATGCACCCAACAGAAGAATGTCCGAATCAACCCTTAGCAGGCTCCGCCTCTTTATCAGCTGCACCATCCCCAGCATTCCGAAGTACAGACATACAAAAATGGGAACAAGACCCAGCCAATCCGTGATTGTATAGATTGTCATATGCGCTCCGGTCAGCTGATGAAACCATACATTAAAAGCAGCAAGCCCGATCTTCGTACCATTCTGTCCCACAGCCTGCACATCAATGCATTGAATCAAAACAGTCCAAAGAACAAATGCGCTGATCAACCCGATTCCCGTCAGCAAATTTCTTTTCTCTTTCATGTTCACTTTGTCCTTTCGTATCGTATTGCCTGTCGGCAATCTGAAGGTAACAAAGAACCATGAAAAAGAAAAGAAACGTATCGTCACATAAGTGATACGATTCGTGTCATGCCCGTAAATAAAGGCTTTCAGTCATTCATTCCTACCGATATTATTCTCTGAATCATTACCCAAACAGCATATCCGCTGCTTGTTCTCATTCCCTAGCGGTTTTGCTGTCAACCGGAACATAACGCAGCCATCCGGGCAAACAACAGTTTTCGTGTACTTGCTGTCTCCACCAAGGCTTTCAAGATCTCCGCCGCTTCGAACAGCCTCCATCAACGGATACAGCATCATCATGGTTTTGGAACAGATTCCGTATCCATCTTTGTTTACCGGGCATCCGTATGTGCAGGTGTATGTATCGCCTATCTCTTCTCCGTTACGGCAGTACCGCTCTGTGTGATCTCCCCTGAGAAAGCCTGTCACTTCAACCGTAAACTCATACTCTTCATCAAACCACTTCTTCATCGTCAGCTCTCCTGTCTACACTCCGTTCCGGTCCGCGCTAAGCGGATGTCCCCCGGACATCCAGCGCCCTGATCGGATGCCGGATTACTGTCTTCAGTTTCTCCGGCTGGACTTTTCTCGCATCAGATAGATAAATCTCATGGTGCAGTCTCTTGTCAGTGATATCCAGAACATAACCCTGTTCTTCTATAAATCTGTGCATTGCATCTACTGTAGCAGGTTCATCATCATACGATCCGATATGCATGCACTGCACACACAACCCTTCATCATAAGTAAAGAACTCCACCTTTGAGAAATCCTGTTTCTTCTTAACCGTAGCTTCCCTGACAGCCCACTCAAAATCATCTTTCGTTACAAAGTCTGGCAGGCGGATGACGGATATCCACTTGAAATCTTCTTTATGAGCATAGTCGATACCGATTACTCCATTCTGCCACCAAAAACCTTCCAATGGCGGAACTACATAATCAAAATATCCGTCAATCTGATGATCACCTTTTTTACTCATCTTGATCGTAAATGCAATTCCATACAAAAGACCTATAGCCTGTTTATATTCGCCATCTTCATCATTTGGATTCCCACTGCCCCTAACCGCGATATAATTCATTTTCGGAACAGTAACGATAGATGGTGTGCCCTTCGGCATATAGAATTCTTTGTATTCCTTCTTGTAATCAAACGCCATACCCTTTTTCTCCACTTCGTTTCGGTCGGTGCTAAACGATCGTCCACCGGACGATCAGCACCCCTCCGTCAAGTCTTTTGTTTCATAAGACTTATTCCAGGAACCGATCTCTATCAAGTTGCCTTCCGGATCAGCGATATAGCAGGTTCTCTGTCCCCAAGGTTCAAGTTCCGGTTCCAGCACGGATGTCGCTCCATTTTCCACGGCCTTCTTATATGCTTCATCCACCTCTTCAAAAGTATCGACATACAGCGCTATTTCAAAATGACCGTTCAGCCCTTTTATATACTCATACCGCCGGCTTGTCATCTTCTCAAAATCCTTCCTGCCGTAAAGCAGAAAAAGTGTTCCATCCTTTACAAGATAAACATTAGAAGTATTCTCTTCTTCCTTGATCTCAAATCCGAGAACATCCCTGTAAAAG
>JAFWRC010000143.1 GCA_017508825.1 Lachnospiraceae bacterium | reverse complement strand
TATCTTAAGCCACGAAATCTGCAGCCAAAACGGTTGTGATGACCACAGACGCATCGATCCCCCGACCGCGCCGGGCGTGACTGCTCGATAAACATGAATTTATTTAATCACTTCTGCAGTGTGGGCTACATACAGCTGCTGAACCGCTTCGATGCGTCCCAGACCGCTGATCTGCGTGTCTACCTTGTCAAAGTTTCCGGATGCATTGAACAGGGAAACCCAGGAATCTTCCTCTTCACCTGCCATATCGTTGTTTGCGTGATCACCGGCTACAACCATCAGCGGACGAAGCACTACGTTTTTGTAACCTGCAGCAGCAACCGCATCGATCACGTTTTCGCATGCAGTCTCTTCCGGCTCGCCTTCTACGGTGCCGATGAATACGTTCTCATAACCAAGCTCATTCATCTGTGTCTGCATCTGGGAATAGGAAACTTTTGCATTGTGAGAAGTACCATGTCCCATCAGTACGATCGCCACGCTATCTTCCGCTGCAGCTGCCACGTCGTCATAACCGGCATCCTTTGCAGCCGCTGCAACGACTGCTTCTGCAACCGCTTTCTTGTCATCGTTGATCACGGTAGCATCGGTCCCTACTTCACCCAGAAGCGGTTCTGCAACTTTGATCAAATCAAAGGAGTCTTCATACTCTTCCAGTGCTTCCATCATCTCATCGTACTCGGCACCATGCATTAAGTGGGTCGGCTGAACCACCAGTTCCTTGACACCGTTCTCTACAGCACGGTCCAGCGCCTGCTTTACGTTATCGATGTGCTCATCATCTCTGGCCTGTATATGATTGATGATGATCTGTGCGGTAAAGGCACGACGCACGGAATACTCCGGGTATGCTTTCTGCAGGGCATCCTCGATCCCCTTGATATCGTTTGCACGGCTGTCATTAAAGGAAGTACCGAAGCTCACGACCAGGATCTCCTTCTCGCCGATCTCATCTGCGTTTCTCGGATCATCCTTGGAAGCATCGCCGGTATCTCTGCCGAAATAATCCGGATCCGCCTCTTCCCCTTCTACCAGTTCCTTCTGTGCATCCGTCAGATTGTCCCATGCCACCTTAGCCGCCATGCACTGACGATCGGTATAATCGGTCCACTCCTGTACATAAATTGCATCAATCAACTCTGCCACTTCGTCTGCGCGTTCCTGATCTGACATTTCCTCTACCGCCTCCGTCGGTGCCTCTGCTTCCGTCGGTTCAGCCTCGGTCGGTGCTGCTTCCTCGGTCGGCACAGCTTCGGTCGGCGCCTCTGTCGGCAAAACTACCTGCTGTGTCCCGGTACCGCAGCCTGCCAGTACCATACTTCCGGTCAATGCCAATGCGCACAACAACTTGTTTCTGTTTTTCATAATTTCCTCCTTTTTGCCGTTTCTTCGGCCTGCTAAAACTATCGTCAAAAACCTCGCTGTTACAGCAGCAGCATAAAATACACTTCTTTACAACACCGCGGTTCTATGACCTTTGTATGTCCCAGGATCCTATAATGCAACGAAAATCGCATCGCTTTTCGTATCCCTGGCCTCCTAATACTGTCGAAATCCTGTGAAATATGTCCCGAAACGGAACTTGAAAAATACAAAACAAAAAGTATCCGATCAATACCCTTCTGATTCGTACCGCCAGGATCTCGTGGCTCCGGACACATATCGTATCCCGTACCCGCAAAGGCAGGTCTCCTGACTTACGGATCGTAACTTACGGCCGCCTTCCCGGTTTCCCAGTGGCTTTTCTGGCCTCCGCTCCCCGCTTACAGTGACGAGTTCGTACAGGACTTACACCTGTTTCCCTTTTCACCGGAGCCTATGCATCGCATACCTCCGGCACCTTTGCAGTTCTATATCATTGCCGGCACTTAATATAGCACATAATCCTGCGGTCTGCAACAGCAAAAAACGCAGGGACGCTTCTATGGCTGGTTTTGAGCCAAAGAACCGTCCACTTGGCTCAAAAAAGGCTACAGCAGATCCGTACGGAATGCCGCAGCCTTTTTGAGAGAAAAGAATTTACCTCTGTTAAATTTTTTTTACCTTACCATACCGCTGACGACGTTGAATTCAGCCCCATCGTATTCTACAGATCCGGTATAGTCTGTTGCCAGCTTGCCGTCTACCACATAGAACCATTCGCCATCATACTGAGCGAGGCCGGTGTACTGCGTCTGTGCCTGTCCGTTTGCCAGATAATACCAGTCGCTTCCCTGCGGATCCATCGCCAGTCCGTTCACTTCCTTCATGATACGTCCCGCTCCCACAAAGAACAGACCGCCATCGTATTCCACAAAGGCTGCCAGATTGACATCCAGCTTTCCATTCTCTATGTAGAACCACTTGCCGTTATATTCTGCCAGACCGGTATACTGCGTCTGCACCTGCCCTTTTGCCAGGAAATACCAGTCCTTCGGATGGTCCGGATCCTCTACCAGACCGTTTGCTCCGGTCTCCACAACACCCTGTACGATCATGAATTTACTGTCGTCATAATCCACGAAACCGGTCTTATCTTCTGCTACTACCCCGTCTTCCGCATACACCCATGCATCGTCCACCTGGACCAGACCATTTGCGTCTGTCTTCACTTCGCCGTCTTCATAGATCACCAGCCTTCCATCCGCTTCACGTACCAGTTCAATACCTTCCGCAGGTGTCGGTTCTTCCTTCGACGAAATCGGGATCTTGTGTCCCACACCGTAAATATCACAGATATACAGTTCAATATTTACTGATTCGATATTCAGATCTTCATAAGGCGCTTTCACCAATCGGGAATCTGTCCCTCTTATCTCAAACGCCTCAGATATCATCCCCGCACTACCAATATGATTCCTGAGTGTTACTGACACAGGATCAGTATAGACCGCAAGGTCAATGGGTTTCGTCTCACCATCAATATAAATATATTTTGCCTTTCCCTGCGTATCAAAATACAGCTCTCCCCCCTTGCTTCTGCCGTCATTAAAATCAAACAATGCATAAACCGACTGATCCGATGCAATGCTCGCAGGGTATATTTTTTCACCGGAATCTTTTACCGCATACCACTGTCCGTCATACAGCGGTACCCTGTAGGCAGATTGCTTTCCGTTCATCGCTTCTTCGAAAGAATTGACATCCTGCATCGCATCCGCTGCCATTTTACCTTCGTATACGATCATAGGATCCTTGTATAAAAAAGCAAATTCAACAGATTGATCCGATAGTTTTGCCGTTATACGAAGTTCCGGAACGCCGATGAGCTTCCTCGGTGTATCTGTAATATTGATGAGATAATCCTTGTCTGTCTTTTGAACCGAAACATTATTCGGATTTAATACTTCGTTCTTCTGGATTTCGATGATCCCGTTCAGCCACGAACTATCTCGATCACTTTTGGCTATGGTATGTGAGACCCAATCCCACTGTTCCTTTGATCTGTAAAATGCCTCGACCTTACCCAGATCGACGTTTCCGTCATACCCTTCGCTGCCTACAATATTGGAAACGGCTGTACCGATCTCATAGATCAGTGCGTAATCTATAACGGCCTGCCGATAGGTCGTGATAAATTTCCTGACCTCAGAATCGCTCGGCAAGCTGTTTGCCAGCTTCTCCATCGCATCTATATAGCATACGATTTCCTCGCAAACCAAACCATCTTGTACTATGTTCGGGAAAAAGATATTCAATCCGCCTGACGCAGTTTTTTCGCCTTTTACAGTAATATTCCCCTGTTCGTCTCTTCCAAATATCACATCCTCAACCTTTCCATCACTGGTATATCTGGAATAGAGGATATCACGATCTCTCAGGATATTCTGAACCCGGATCGCAGCTTCCGTATAACTGTTCTTCAATTGGGGATCCTGAAAATCTGACTCCTTTATATTGATTCCCAGCTGTTCCACCAGAGTTCCCATATCTTGTAAATAACTGTAATAAGTCCTGAAATCATCCTGTGAGGAACGAATCTCATCATAAAAGTTTTGCGCAGAAGCCTCGGATCTCAGCGTCTCGGCAATTTTCTGCATTTGATCCAGAATCGCGCTTTCCTTAAACTTCGCCGTGTCAACCAGTGTTAATTGGACCGTTCTCCCGAGCGATCTCTCATCCATATGTTCTTCAAAATAATCATGGAAGACATCCACCATTTTTCTGCCGAGTATCTTTGCATCTACCCCCGGATCTTCATTCAGATAGTTCAGTATGTCTGTATATTCCAGGGAATTTATGGGATCAACATCAGGAGAGCCGATAAAATAGTCCGTATAATCCTGTAAAGCAAGCAGTGTCTCAAAATTACCGTTCATGCAGCACTCAAGAAAGAGAATATCAAACTTTCCCTCATACTGAACCACATCGCACTGTGAAATTGCCTGACGCATTTCATAGACGTGCAATTTTTTCCCCGGGTTTTCCGTATCATGGTCATCCATACCATAACCATGACCCGGACCGCTGCCATGATCAAGCATGATCAGATCATATTTTTCGGCCGGTGCATATTCCCTCGCAAAATTAATGAAAGCTTTTAACGTATTCGGATTGTTCATCAGCTCATCTTTCGATGCAACTCCATCCCCCGTCACGCCGTCACCATCAATCAATTTCATGTATCCTTCGCTGTCATCGGTAGCGCCGAACAGCTCCCAGACCTGATTGTACTCGGTGCTGATCCCATCGATCGTATTCTCGCCATTCCGGTCACGTAAATATTTGGAATCCATCTGCCATTTCAGAGCACCACCGGTCATCACTATAAAGCGTATTTTTGAGCTGTCGAATTTTGCGGCCATCGCTTCCATAAGCATGTCCGTGCACGCCCCGTTTATTGCCTCAGAAGAAGCACCATCATTGTAATAGATGATCGTACGTACCGCTTTGCCATCCCCTGCGGCATAAGCAACAGGCGCTGTGATACCGGCCAAAAACGTGATCATCATTACCAGCGCCATGCCAAAGGCAACTGGTGTCAAGTACCGTCTTTTCTTTTTCCCGTCATCGATCATCCGATTCTTTGCATCTACCATCTTGATATCCTCCTATGTTTTTGCCTTAAACAGCCTTGCCCACTTGTCTATATTATATCCCTGATCCTCCGGCGTGGCAAGGTCTATTCTGGTCAGATCCACCACCCCGATCTGCAGTTTATCCGTATAAGGATAATGCTTCTTTTCTTCCACAGAAACAGTTCTGCAGCTGTTTTGGGGGCCGGAGAACTGTCCCTGTGGCTCAGTCCCTGTGGCTCAAAAAAGGCTACAGCAGATCCATAAGGAATGCCGTAGCCTTTTTGAGAGAAAAGGATTTACCTCTGTTATATTTTTTTACCGTACCATACCGCTGACAACGTTGAATTCAGCGCCATCGTATTCCACGGTTCCGGTATAGTCTGTTGCCAGCTTGCCGTTTACCACATAGAACCATTCGCCATCGTACTGCGCGAGGCCGGTGTACTGCGTCTGCGCCTGGCCGTTTGCCAGATAGTACCAGTCGGTACCCTGCGGATCCATTGCCAATCCGTTCACCTCGGTCATGATACGTCCCGCCCCCACAAAGAACAGACCGCCATCGTACTCCACAAAGG
>JAFWRC010000142.1 GCA_017508825.1 Lachnospiraceae bacterium | reverse complement strand
GTTATACGATGTTGGGGAGTGTGGTCGTGAAAAGCGATGAACTGGTCATCGGAGGCATCTGTGTCAACGATCCGGCCAAGGAAGTGCGCGTGGATGGTGAGGAAGTCAGTCTTACAAAGACGGAATACGGGATCTTAAAACTTCTGATGCAGGAACCGGGAAAAGTATTTTCGCCGAACGAGATCTATACCAGAGTATGGGGCGGAGATCCGTACGGTACGGAGAATACCGTAGCGGTACACATCCGGAGACTGCGGGAGAAGATTGAGATCGATCCGGCCAGACCGCGCTACCTGAAAGTCGTCTGGGGACAGGGTTACAAGATCGAAAAAGGGTGAGGAAAAGGATGAAAGAGAACTATCGGAAGTTTTGTGAAAACGGATTTATGAAAGTGATCGGCGCGATCGTCTGTTCCGTAAGCGCAGTGATCATGCTCGTTACACTGTGTATGCTGTTGTTTGGGCTCAGGGGCGGCTATCATGGGATGACATACGAGCAGATGATGAGCAAGGCAAAGCAATATGCGGAGGAGCATCTGGCGGGCACACTGCTGACAGATCTGTCCACATGCCCGGCGAGGGATTATAATTATACGACAGAGGCAGACACAAACCGGAGTTTTCTGCGGGCTACGGTATACTGGAGCGACCTGGCAGAGAACTTTGAAGGCGCAGACCGGATGGATTATGCTGTGATCCTGTCGGAAACGCCGGAGGAAGGTTTTTCGGAGAAAGCGACTTATATCTATGAAAGTGAGGGCTTTTCGGAGTATTCGGAATATCTGCAGGTACAGGCATTTACGGAGTGCTATTATACAGAGGACGGTTCTTCCTATAGTGCCCTGTTGCGTGCACCGTATAAAGGGCACTGGTACGTTGCGGATGAAGAACTGCCGTTTGGAAAGCCGTATTATCTGACCATATTATTTCGGGAGAAGAGCCCGGAAGCCGGTGTCCTGACGGCAGATCAGACAGAGTTCCTACAGATGCTGTCGGAGACGGATCAGAATGCGGTATGGATCCTGGTGATCGCGGGTGTGTTTTTTGCCCTGAGTCTGGCACATCTGTGTATGAGCGCCGGGCATCGTAAGGGAAAAGAAGGTATACAGACAGGCTTTTTGGACCGGATCCCGTTTGCATTCTGGATGGGCGCAGTGTTCTTTGCGGAAGGCCTTATTGCAGCCGCTATGAGCGAACTGATCGATATGATCGGGGATGCGCGGGCATCGGAGTGGTTCGCCTTTCATGAATATGTAATGATCTTCTGTCTGGCACTCTTTGTTATGGGACTGCTGGGGCTGGCATTGCTGACAACGTTCTGTGTGCGGATCAAGTCAAAGACATTTTGGAGAACGACACTGGTCGGTTATATCTTCCGGTTTATGAAAAAACAGTGCATCCGGATCGGTGTTTGGGCTTCTGAGCATTTGCCGCTGGCCGTAAGATTTGCGATCCTTTTACCGGGGCTTGCCGTGGTCAGCATCATTGAAGCGGCGCTGATCCAGGACTGCGGAACGGGATTTGCAGTATTGTTTGTGGCAGGAAGGCTGTTTTCGCTGGCGCTGATCAGCTACCTGCTCTGGGGCTACAGCCGGCTGCGGGACGGCGCGGCCAGGATCGCTGCCGGAGAGCTGGAACAGCCCGTTGCGGAAAAATATCTGACGCCGGATTACCGCTTCTTTGCAAAGAACTTAAACAGTGTGGGGGAAAGTATCCAGATCGCGGTGGAAGAGCGTATGAAGAGTGAGCGCTTAAAGACAGCGCTGATCACCAATGTCTCCCATGACATCAAGACACCGCTCACATCCATCATCAACTATGTGGATCTGCTGTCCCAGAGCGATGCCACGGAAGAGGAAAAGAAAGAGTACCTGGGGATCCTGGCGCACCAGTCGGACCGGCTGAAAAAGCTGATCCAGGATCTGATCGATGCATCCAAGGCATCTTCCGGCGCGGTAGAAGTGAACCTGTCGGAAGTGGATCTGAGCACTCTGGTCGGACAGGTTACCGGGGAATACCAGGATAAGCTGGATGCAGCAAATCTGACACTGGTATCACGAAATCTGGAGAAAGGCATCATGGTCAGCGCCGACAGCAATCTGCTCTGGCGCGTCCTGGACAACCTGTTTGTGAACATCTTAAAATATGCTATGCCGGGCACCCGGGTTTATACCGAGGCATCCGAAGAGGATATACAGGTATGTTTGAGCATTTCCAATATCTCCAAAGCCGAACTGGGCATCTCCGGAGATGAACTGATGGAACGCTTTGTGCGCGGTGATGCTTCCCGAAACACGGAAGGTTCGGGCCTGGGTCTGTCCATTGCCAAGAGCCTGATGGAGCGTATGGGCGGCAATCTCGTGATCACCGTTGACGGCGATATGTTCAAAGCCGTACTGAAACTGAAAAAATAAACAAACCACGGGGACGGTTCTTCCGGCTCAAAACAAACCACGGGGACGGTTCTTCCGGCTCAAAATGAGCCACAAGAACCGTCCCCGTGGCTTGACACAGGTGCAGATTTCCCGTATAATAACACTTTGTTCGGAGTTGTACCCAAGCTGGCCGAAGGGACCGCACTCGAAATGCGGCAGGTCGCGTAAGCGGCGCGAGGGTTCAAATCCCTCCAACTCCGCGTTGTGTTTTTAGGCAAGGAAAACGGAAGGAATACGGGAATGAAAACAAAAGGTTATTTAGCCGGTTTTGAAATGCTGGAATCCATGGGAGTCCGTGAAGAAGCGGAAAAAGAAGAGAAGCAGAAGGAAGCTACGGCAGCCTTGGCGGCTAAGGACGGTTCGGCCGCAAAGAAAGAAGAGGCAGAGGAAACAGAAAACCTTCTTCGTACGCGTTAAACAGCAGACATAAAGAGACAACACGATTACGCCACGGGATCACCGCGGCGTTTTTTTGCATTATTGCGGAGCTCTTATCTGCATAATAGGTCGAGCGGACGCCTTGAATTCTATCCCGAAAAATGATAAAATCTACAGTATGAATGCATTCCGTTTATTTGAAAAGACAGAGCGCGGTGAAGTATATGTGATCGCCGAGATGAGCGCCAATCATGGGGGGCGCCTGGAGACGGCATTGGAAGTGGTGCGGCAGGCGGCGGCAGCCGGCGCGGACTGCGTGAAGGTCCAGACCTACACGGCGGATACCCTGACCATCGACTGCGATCGCGAGTGTTTCAAGATCAAAGGCGGGCTGTGGGACGGCTATAAGCTCTATGATCTGTATAAAGAGGCGGGAACGCCGTATGAATGGCACGCGCGCATTAAGGAAGAGTGCGAAGCATGCGGCGTGGATTTCCTTTCGACGCCGTTTGATAACGGGGCGGTGGATTTTCTGGAAGAGCTTGGTGCCGGCGCGTATAAGATCGCCAGTTTCGAGTTGGTGGATCTGCCGCTGATCGAATATGCGGCATCGAAGGGCAAGCCGATGATCATCTCCACCGGGATGGCAAGTCCCGAAGAGATACAGGATGCGGTGGATGCCTGCAGGAGCGCCGGAAATGAGCGGATCGTGCTGCTGAAATGCTGCAGCGAGTATCCGGCGCCGTGGGAAGATATGCATCTGGGAAATATCCCGGATATGAAAGCGAGATTCGGCGTGCCCATCGGGTTGTCCGATCACAGCGAAGGAAGCCTGGGCGCGATCGTAGGCGTCAGCCTCGGCGCATGCGTGGTGGAAAAACATGTAAAGATTGCCGGCGTGGAGAGCGCGGACAGCGCTTTCAGTATGGATATGGAGAGCTTTGCTGCAATGGTGCGGGATGTGCGTAACGCCAGACGCATCGCCAAAGGTCCGGATTATACGCTGACCAAAGGGGAGCAGGCGTCGACCACTTTCCGGCGCAGCCTGTTTGCGGTGAAGGATATCAAAGCCGGTGAGCCGTTCACGGTGGAGAATGTACGCAGCATACGACCGAGCGACGGGCTGAAGCCGAAATACTACAGGGACCTGCTCGGCAAGACTGCAAAGACGGACATCCCGTTTGGCACTCCGCTGACAGAGGATATGTTTTAGCAACACAAAAAAATACATGGAGGTATTGGGGTATGAAGAGAATCGGTATGCTGACAAGCGGCGGCGACTGCCAGGCACTGAATGCGGCAATGCGCGGCGTAGTAAAGACGATCTACAACAGCGGGGAGGAAGTGGAGATCTTCGGTTTCCATTCCGGCTACAAGGGACTGATCAACAGTGATTTCCGGATGCTGACCGGAGCGGATTTTTCCGGCATCCTGACCAAGGGCGGAACGATCCTGGGCAGTTCCCGTATGCCATACAAGACGATCGATGAGCCGGATGAGAAGGGCCGGAACAAGATCGAGGAAATGAAGCACACCTATCATAAGCTGAACCTGGACTGTCTGGTGATCTTAGGCGGCAACGGTACTCACAAGACGGCGAACCGTCTGCGGGAGGAAGGGCTGAATATCATCACCCTGCCCAAGACCATTGACAACGATCTGTGGGGCACGGATATGACCTTTGGTTTCCAGAGTGCGGTGGATATCGCGACCGACGTGATCGACTGCATCCATACCACGGCAGATTCTCATGGACGTGTATTCATCGTGGAAGTCATGGGACACAAGGCGGGCTGGCTGACCTTAAATGCCGGTATGGCATCCGGGGCGGACATCATCCTGATCCCGGAGATCCCGTACAAGATCGACAAGGTGATCAAGGCGATCCGCAAGCGTGAGGAACGCGGTAGCCGTTTCACCATCCTGGCGGTGGCGGAAGGCGCGATCTCGGAAGAAGATTCGAAACTGTCCAAGAAGGATTACAAGAAAAAGATGGAGCAGTATCCGTTCCCGAGCGTATCCTACGAAGTGGCGGATCAGATCCAGAAGAAGACCGGCCTGGAAGTGCGCGTGACGGTGCCGGGACATATGCAGCGCGGCGGCGCACCGTGTCCTTACGACCGCGTATTCGCATCCCGTCTGGGCGCGGAAGCCGGGCAGCTCATCTTAAAGGGTGAGTACGGCTTTATGGTTGGATACAAGAATCGTGAAGTAGTGAAGGTGTCACTGAAGGATGTGGCCGGCAAGTTAAAGACGGTGGATCCGGATGCGACGATCATCAAAGAAGCTAAGATGATGGGCATCAGCTTCGGAGACTAAACAGTAAAGAGTCGTTTTTGTTATGTCATATACAGCATTATATCGTAAATTCCGGCCGCAGAGTTTTGAAGATGTGCGCGGCCAGGAGCATATTGTAACAACCTTAAAAAATCAGCTGAAGGCAGACCGGATCGGCCACGCGTATCTCTTTTGCGGTACGCGTGGCACCGGTAAGACCACCATCGCAAAGATCTTTGCAAAAGCCGTAAACTGCGAGAATCCGCAGGATGGCTCACCGTGCGGGGAGTGCGCGATGTGTAAGGCGATCGCTGCCGGCAGCAGTATGAATGTGATCGAGATTGACGCGGCTTCCAACAACGGCGTGGAAAATGTGCGTACCATCATAGAAGAAGTGGCTTACCCTCCGGTGGAAGGCAAGTACAAAGTCTATATCATGGACGAGGCGCACATGCTTTCCGAGGGTGCGCGGAATGCACTCTTAAAGACGTTGGAGGAGCCGCCGAAGTATGTCATCTTTATCCTGGCAACTACGGAGGTGCCCAGGATCCCCATTACCATTATGAGCCGCTGCCAGAGGTACGATTTTAAACGTATCTCCATCGAGACCATCGCGGGGCGTATGCGGGAACTGACGGATATCGAAGGCATACAGGTGGAAGATAAGGCGCTGACCTATGTGGCAAAGGCGGCAGACGGATCCATGCGTGACGGTCTGAGCCTTCTGGATCAGTGTGTGGCTTTTCATTTCGGGGAACTGCTGACCTATGAAAAGGTGCTTGAGATCCTCGGCGCGGTGGATACCGAAGTGTTCAGCCGGCTGACACGCTGCATCCTGGCCGATGATATCATCGGGGGAATGGCGCTGGTAGAAGATATCGTGATGCAGGGGCGGGATCTGTCGCAGTTTGTGACGGATTACATCTGGTATCTGCGCAATCTGATGCTCCTCAAGGCATCGGATGCGGCGGATATGGAGGAACTGCTCAATGTTTCTGCGGAACATCTGGCGCTTCTGAAGGAAGAAGCAGCGCAGATGGAGATGAACGGCATCCTGCGTTATATCGATGTATTTACGGAATTGTCGGGAAGGTTGCGTTTTTCCGGACAAAAGCGTATTATGTTGGAGATGTATCTGATCCGCCTGATGCGTCCGCAGATGGATACGGATCAAAAGTCCGTACTGGAGCGTGTGCGCAGTGTGGAGAAGAAGATCGAAAAGGGCATCCCGATGGCAGCAGCGCCGCAGGCTGCGGCAAATGCAGCGGCCGTACCGCAGGAACCCAAGCGGAAACTGGAGATCGCGGTGCCGGAGGACATCGAAAAAGTTGTCCGCGACTGGCCGGTGATCTGCGGAAAGGCGGAATTTATGCTGCGCGGTCTGCTGAAAAATGCAAAGCTGTCTCTTGGAGACAACGGGCATCTGCTGCTCTGTTTTAACGAGAGTGTACATGCGGAGTCGCTTCGGAGCGGCAGCTTTAAAACACAGTTTGCAGATATACTGGCAGAGCATATCGGCAAGGAAGTGCTTTTCGATACCGTCGTTTATGATGAGAGCAGAGAATTTGATACGCAGTTTGCGGATCTTGCAGACATACTGAATATCAAACAAATCAAAGTAGAAGTGGAGGATTAAACATGGCAAGAAGACAGGGATTTGTGCCGGGCAATATGAATAACATGCTCAAGCAGGCACAGCGTATGCAGCGTCAGATGGAGGAGAAGCAGGCAGAACTGGAGGAGAAGGAGTACACGGCGGCAGCAGGCGGCGGCGCGGTAGAAGCTACCGTAACCGGTAAGAAACTGCTGACCAAGCTGACCATCTCTCCGGATGCAGTGGATCCGGATGATGTAGAGACACTGCAGGATATGATCATCGTTGCGGTAAACGGCGCTTTGAGCCAGGCGGAAGAAGAGAGCGACATGCTGATGCGCAACATCTCTTCCGGACTGAACTTAAGCGGTCTTCCGTTCTAAAAGGGGCGGTATGGACTTATATACCGGAGATATCAATCAGCTGATCACGGAGCTGGGCGCGCTGCCCGGCATCGGCAGCAAGACGGCGGAGCGCATGGCGTTTCATATCATCAATCTGCCGCATGACCGGGTGAAACGTCTGTCGGACATCATCATCCGTGCAAAGGAAAACGTAAAGTACTGCAAGGAGTGCTGTACCTTAACGGATCAGGAGCTTTGTCCGGTGTGCGCCAACCAGAAACGTGATCACAGGCAGATCATGGTGGTGGAGAATACCCGGGATCTGGCGGCGTATGAAAAGACCGGCAAGTACGAGGGCGTTTATCACGTGCTTCATGGCGCGATCTCGCCTATGAACGGGATCGGGCCGGCGGATATCAAACTGAAAGAACTGATCGCCCGGCTGGAAGGGGATGTGGAGGAAGTGATCATCGCAACCAATTCGTCATTGGAAGGCGAGACCACGGCCATGTATATCAGCAAACTCATTAAGCCTGCGGGGATCAAAGTGACCCGTATTGCCAGCGGCGTGCCGGTGGGCGGTGATCTGGAGAATATTGATGAAGTAACACTCCTTCGCGCTTATGAAGGAAGAATTGAGTTATAAGAATTGATCAAGAGGTAACTTTATATTTGGAGGGAAGAAAGCTATGGCGGTAACGAAAGCATTTTTCGGTGAGACCAGAGACGGCAAGGCAGTGGATTGCTATACGATCACCAACAAGAACGGGATGAGCGCGGAGATCATTACCTTCGGCGCGATCTTAAAGAATCTGTATGTACCGGACAAGAAGGGTAAGGCAGAGGATATTGTGCTGGGCTATGATGAGCTGTGGAAGTATTTTAAGAACGGCAGTTTCTTCGGGGCAACCGTAGGCCCGATCGCAAACCGTATCAAGGACGGCGCATACAAAGTGGACGGTAAGAAAGTGCAGCTTCCGGTCAATGACAACGCCAACAATCTGCACAGCGATTTTTATATCGGTTTTCACAAGCGCATCTGGACGGCGGAAGCCGGAAAGAACAGCGTTACTTTTTCGCTGGTAAAGAAGGATAAGGAAATGGGACATCCGGGCAATATGAAGGTGTTCGTGACCTATACCCTGACGGATAAGAATGAGCTGAAGATCGACTATCGCGCGACCACGGATAAGAAGACCGTGATCAACATGACAAACCATACCTATTTCAACCTGGGCGGCATTTCCCGTCCGGATGTAGAGGATATCGTGCTGACGATCAATGCATCCAAAGTGACCGCTGTGGATAAGGAACTGATCCCTACCGGCGAGTTTATGGATGTTAAGGGAACGCCGCTGGATTTCACTAAGCCGAAGAAGATCGGAAAGGATCTGCATAAGAAAGAATTCAAGCCCATTAAGATCGCGAAGGGCTTTGACCACAATTTTGTTGTGGACGGCTACAACGGCAAGAAGAAACTGATCGCGGAAGCATCCGATGCAAAGAGCGGACGTAAGATGCAGGTATACTCGGATCTGCCGGGCGTGCAGTTCTATTCCGGAAACTGCATCGGGAAAAACATCGGCAAGGGCGGTTTTGAAAATCACCCGTTCAAGGGCTTCTGCTTAGAGACCCAGTATTTCCCGGATGCGATCAACCACGAGAATTTCAAACAGCCGGTTTTCGGACCTGAAGAGGAGTATAAGACCACAACGGTCTATCAGTTCAGCTGGTAGTTATTTATGCGCGACACGAATCACAGGAAGGGCGGAGAAGAAAAGGAACCGGTCGATCTGGTCAGCTATAAAAAACAGATCGGCAGGATCCGTGCCAAGAAGACGGTATTCACACTGGTGATCCTGATCATGCTGGCAGTGGTCGGCGTGGTGGTGGTTTCTTCCATCCGCAATCATGTATATACGGATTATGAGATTGTAGGAACGGTAGAGTGGTCTCCCACTGCGGGGGCCACGATCGTTCCTTTTGGCAGTGCATTTCTGTCTTACAGTCCGGACGGTATCCACTGTATCAATGCGAAGGGAACCGGGGTATGGGACTTTGCGTTTACGATGCAGGCACCGATGGTGGAAGTCAACGGGGAATGTGTGGCGGTGGCGGACCGCAACGGCCGCGCGATCTATATCTTTGATAAGAACGGAAAGACGGGAGAGATTTCCGTCAACAGCCCGGTGCAGCGGATCTGCCTCTCGGAAGGCGGTGTCGTGGCAGCGGTCCTGGATGACGTGACAACCACCCCGATCTATCTGTTTTATAAAGATGGCACGCAGATCTCCTATTTCCGTACGACCATGTCGCGCAGCGGCTATCCGTTTGCCATCGGTATCTCCGAAAACGGAAGACTGGTAGGGGTTTCCTATCTGTATGTTGATAACGGTCAGATGACTTCCAAGGTCGCATTTTACAATTTCGGCGATGTGGGCCGGAACGAGACGGACAATCTGGTCAGCGGTTATGATTACCAGGGCAGGCTGGTGCCGTATATCAGTTTTCTGGATAACGGGACGGCGTTTGCGGTGTCCAATGACGGGCTGATGCTGTATGAAGGATCGGAGCGGCCTACCAATGTCGCAAACGTGGTGCTCAATGACGAAGTGCGCGCGGTCTACCATGGCAGCAATGCGGTCGGGCTGGTTTATTATGACAAGTCCGGCGCGGGCAGATACCGCATGGATATCTATGACAAAAAGGGAAATCTGTACAGCAATATTTCTTTCGATACGGAGTATGATGATATTTTCTTTACCGGGGAAAATGTGATCATCTATAATGCTACGTCATGTCTGATCTATACGATGAAAGGAAAACTCAGATACGAGGGCAGCTTTGAAGATAAGGTGCTTTTGATGATCCCGACTTCCTACAGTACCCGTTACCAGCTGGTGACGGAAAACGGCATCCGTCTGATCCAGTTGCGATAGGGGCGGCGCGGTATTCTCAATACCGGCTTTGTGTGATTTTTATAAAGCAGTACTTTCAGACCACAGTGTTTCTGTGGTTTTTTTCATATTCTTTTGTGCTTATTGAACAATGAGAACCGAATGTGTTGTGCGTTAGCACTAATAATAGGCGAAAACTGCAAACAGTTCTTGTATTATTTGCACAAAACGCGTATAATGAGATATAGTTTAAAGTATAAATGGATTAGGAGGGAACCGCTTTATGGAAACGAAGAGAAATAAGCATCTGGTCGGGCATATCGTTTCGATTGCCATACTCGGTATGGCGCTGATGGCGCTGACCCTTTGCATCACCGCTCTGTTTGAGTTCCGGAACACCTATCACGAGATGGGCGAAGAAATGCTGAATGTCGCCTGCTTCCAGCTGCAGCAGACCATGGACGGCCTGTACGACGGCGAGTGGCATTTTGTGGATGGCCAGCTGTGGAAGGGTGAATGGAATCTGGAGAGTGACGAAGAAAACGTTCAGAAAGTATTCGATGACCTGAATGCATCGACCGGTCTGGAGTACACGTTCATCATGGACAAGACCCGCGCGATCACGACGATCGACGGTATGAAAGGCAAAGACATCGGCGATGCGGCATACAATGCCGTAAAGGCCGGCGAGATTTACCGGGATTTCAGTACAAACATCAACGGAAAAACGTATTATGTCTGCTACATTCCGGAAACCTATAATGGGAAATATGTGGGATGCTTCTTTGCCGGACGCGATGCGACTGAGTTTAATGCGGAGATGAACCGTAAGATCGGAACACTGATCCTTATTATGGTCGTTGCTGCAGTGATCTTTATCGTGATTGGTCTGCTGGTATCCAGGAAATACTCCGTGATGATGAAAACCATTGCGGAAAACGTGGATACACTGGCGGAAGGTGATCTGACAAAGGATGTGGATCCGGCACTGGTGAAGCGGCGGGATGAGCTGGGCATCATTGCAGCGGATGTACATAACCTGGATGAGAAACTGAAGGATGTGATCAACCGTTCCCAGCACGCATCGAAGGAACTGGATCAGCAGAGTACGGACCTTGCCGATTCTGCAAACCAGGCATCGATCGCTTCAGAGCAGGTGACCGAGGCGGTGACCGAGATCTCCAAGGGGGCTGTGGCACAGGCGGAAAGTGTGGAAGATGCAGTGAACCATACCGATGACATCGGCAGGAACATTGAAGAGATCACTTCGGATGTGCATGAGATGGACAGCTACGCCGAAGAGATGAAAGAAGCCTGCGATAAGGCGATGGATGCCCTGGAGAAGCTGATCCGCCAGAGCGATGAGGTGACAGAGTCCGTAAGGGATATCGGCGATACGATCACATCCACCAATGAATCGGCCAAGACGATCTCGGCGTTTACACAGGCGATCACGGATATTGCAACACAGACCAACCTGCTGTCTCTGAATGCTTCGATCGAGGCGGCGCGCGCCGGGGACGCCGGACGCGGGTTTGCGGTTGTTGCAGATGAGATCCGCCAGCTGGCAGACCAGTCCAGTGACAGCGCAGACAAGATCAAAGGGATCGTGGAAAAACTGCTCGCAGATTCGGCATCATCCGTCAGCGTATTGGAGAAACTGAACGAGAGCTTCGGAGTGCAGGCAAAACAGCTGGATTCCACCAAGGTGAATATGGAGTCGATGTCCGGCAACGTTGCGCACGTAAAAGATACGTCCACGCATATCACCGACCGCATCACTTCTTTGAATGAAGCAAAGAACGGACTGCAGGAGATCATCGCAGATCTGTCGGCGATCTCGGAAGAGAATGCGGCTTCTACGGAAGAGACCAATGCTTCTATGGAAGAGCTGCATGCCACATTTACCATGATCAGCGAATCGGCATCGAGACTGCAGGGGCTTGCGAACGAACTGGCGGATATCATCAGCTATTTCAAACTGTAAAGAGCTGCAAATGTAAATTCGTACAAAAGATAAGTTTTGAGGGTTACAACAGGGTTACAGGAAGATGGTTTTCAGAGAAGACCGGGGTTAAAATGTAATTGGGGTGAATGAGAATGGAGCTGTTTTTTCGGAGAAACGATCTCCGGGGAGGCAGCTTTTCTCACCTTATAGGAAATTGCTCTGCAATTTCCTATGGCAAAACCCTCCGGGGGATGCGCACTTCTTCACTGCGTTACGCATAGTGATTTTCTAACGGTAAAACCGTAAGAAAATCATCTATCGCGCGTAAGGAAGATGTTGCTATCGCAACCGCGCTCGGCGCGAGCATTCTGCAAGCAGAACGCTATTTTTATAGATCAGAAAAAAATAAAATAAAAAAATAGAATAAAAAAGAGAAAAATATACCGAAAAAGCCAAAAAAACAGAAATAATTTCAAAAAAATTCAAAAAAATTTCAGTGAACATAATTTTTTTGAGAAATGAAATACTATATTTAGTATACATGGATACAATTATTTACATAAGATTGTGGATGAAAAATATCCCGGAAAAAAAATTGAAATTTTTTGAAATTTCTTGTTGACACAATGTGGCGAAGGTGGTATTCTAATCAAGTCGCCGCGAGAGAGACACAAAAAACTCCGGATGACAAAATGGCTGAAAGGCCGATGAACATTGATAATTACACAGCTATCCAACCCTGAAAGATTTCAATGAATTTTATTCTGAAAAATTTCAGAACGGTTTAACGACCAAGAACAGTAAAGAATGGATTTTAGCCAGTTTGAACTGGT
>JAFWRC010000141.1 GCA_017508825.1 Lachnospiraceae bacterium | reverse complement strand
TTGTTCACATTCGGTGAATCTGCACGCAGACACGTCCCGCCGAGTATGTATTCACAGTTGGAACACTTGCGTTTTTTCTCATCTGCTTTCTTCTTGTTATCCTCCGTCTTCTCGTCCCCCATTCTTTTCCCCTCCTTTACCGGCTGTTTGTTCTTCATAAGTAAGCCGAAACAACCTCTCCTTTCCGCAAGCAAATCCAATCATCAAGTAATATTTCACAAAACCCCTTCTTAATTTTATGCTTTTTTCGTGATTTTGTCAAAACAAAATCAGCCACAGGGACGGTTCTCCGGCTCAAAATGGACCGGAGAACCGTCCCCGTGGCTCCGCTGCGTCACATTGGTCTTTTCCTCTTTTTTCATCCCTGCTTCCCATAGCAAACGTATCTTGGTCTGCTATAAATATGATTTCTACACGATCGGCTTCTTTCGATCCGTAATATCCACAAACATTCCGACATATGAAAGCGGCGTGCCGTCCTCCTGCCGCAACAGTCTTCCGATGGCATGGAACCATCTCCATTCTCCGCTTTTGACTTTCAGCCGGTATTCCACATCATAGTTTTTATTGCCGGAGTAATCCGCGATCGCTTCATTAAACGCTTTTAATACCGTTTCCTTATCCTCCGGATGTAACAGATCCGACCACGATTCCAGTCGGTTGGGAAAATCCTGTTCATCCGTATATCCGATCATCTTTCGAAATTCCCGGCTCCACTCCACGGAGATCATATTGCCTTTCTCATCAAACTGCATGCCCCACATACCGGAACCGAGCGCCTCATGCATAACACGAAGGGTTGCTTCTTTATGCGCTGCGATCCGTCGTTCCTTGTTGTCCTTCATTTTGGCCTTGTTTGTATACATCTCCCGGTCTGCTCCGGTCATGGCAGCATCGATATTCTTATTCTGTACCATCTCATAACCGAACGCACAGACATACGGCGTTGCCGCCAATTCCTCCCGCATCGATTCGATATCCTGCTTTACCTCATCTTCCGTCTTGTTCAGATAAAAGATCGCAAACTCATCGCCGCCGATACGATATACTTTTTTGTTTCTGAGTTTATTCTTAGCCAGACACGCACCCACGGTCCTTAACGCCTTATCACCTGCATCATGGCCCTGCGTGTCGTTGATCTTTTTCAGATCGTTCATATCCACGGATACTGCAGCCGTGACCTGGTCTTTCAACCGCTCCGTATCCGCATAATAGCACTGACGGTTCAGAAGCTGCGTAAGCGGGTCCTCCTTCGCCGTCAGCACATACAGCGACAGATAATAGATCAGAAGAAGCGATGCAAAAAGCGTACTGTAGTCCACATCGATCTCGAAAACGATGTGCAGAACCACACCGATCGATGCGGCAATGATACTGACCAGGATACCTTTTCGTTCTGCCCTTCCGTAACGGGCATACCGCACGGTAAACGCTGCAACAAAAAGAACCACATAGAGCAAAAAGAGCATGTATGGATAATAACGCAGAACACTGTCGGCTGCGATATACAGATTCTTATCATCAAACCAGTAGAACAGATGTGTCCACTGCGAAGTATACAGAAGCGGCGCACTGATCAGCACCGGGAGATACATCAGCAGCCTGCGGTGCCGCACAAATTCCGCCATATCCATGATGCCCAGCATGATCACCGGATGCAGCAGATAAATCGTCGGTGTAAGCAGGATCCTTGCCAGAGTCAGGTATCCGATTTCCCGGAGATATCGTTCCACGCCCCAGCACAAAGCTTCCGCAAAAATCAGAAGGATCACAATACGGGTAGCCACGATTGTCCGTTTCTTCAAATGCACATTGGAATCCAGCATCACCCACAATCCCAACAGCTCCGCTACCATGATGTAATTACTCAAAGCCAGTGATACAATACTCATTGTTGCCCTCTATACGTATTCTCCGTGCATCATCAATAAAACGTACAGGTACCTTTCCCCTGCCTCTTCGATTCATACATTGCTTTATCCGCCTTTTCAAAAAGACCGGACGTATCCAAAGCATATTTTCCGTTCATAATACCGATACTTACGGAGATCGGCGGCATTCCGTCATCGGTATTCTTCAGCTCTGCCTGGATCAGCGCAACCTTCGACTCGATCAGCTCCGGGTGAAGATTCCCGGAATGTACCAGAAACACAACAAATTCATCCCCGCCGATCCGGCAGATGCAATCATCATCACGGAATACGCTTCGCAGTACTTTCACTACTTTGATCAATACCCTGTCACCGGTCTCGTGTCCGTAGGTATCATTAAATACTTTAAAATCATCGATATCAAAAAGCATCATGTAGGTATTCTCAAGCTCCAGGCTGGACAGCAGATAATCATAGCCCACACGGTTATAAGCTCCCGTCAGCTCATCATGAGATGCCTTATAACTGAGCTTTTCCAGATTTGCCTTGTTCTTCTGATACATTTTGTTATAGGCTTTGGCAAGATACTTGAATTCGTCGGAACCGTATTCGGCGATCGGGAGATCCGCTCTGACCTGTTCGATTGCACGAAGAACCGGAGTGATCGAATAACGGGTCGTCAGCCACATCATAAAAAATACCAACACCGCCTGGATCAGGATCGCAATCCGCGCGACCAGAAGCTCACGGTTCAGCAATGCATATTCGGCTTCCTCCGTACTGTTCGCAAATTTATCCACTTCATTGAGGCTTTCCTGCATTCCGTTACGGATCTGATCTTTCTGCTCATAATACG
>JAFWRC010000019.1 GCA_017508825.1 Lachnospiraceae bacterium | reverse complement strand
GTACAACCTCGCCACAGTTATCGCACACCAGCAGAAAAGTTTTGGCTTTTGCGCAATCTTTCAGGAATACTTCGTATGTCTTCCGGTCGTCTTCCCGCATCTGCGTGTCCTTAAAAAGAGAGAGCAGTTCCTCGGGATCTACATGGTTCATCGCACCAAAATCAATATAGTTTCCGATCCGCGCCATCACCATCGACTTTGCCAGCGGATCTTCTGCCTGGTCAATCTCTTCCCTCAGCCGATCTTCCATGCCCAGCACCAGATCATTATACTGTTTCTTGATCTCTTTATAATCAGCTCCTTTTCCGAAATACCGCTCATGTACCTGATTGAAGCGATATACCATATAGGGGCTGGTATCGCTATCCCGTCTGTTTTCCAGCAAAGTCCGGACCTCTGCGAGATATTCCGCGTTATCCGTTTTTTCTTTTTGTCTGTCATACAGACATTTCGCACAACTCTCTGAAATACGCATAATATCTTTACCTCACAAATCCTTTGACATATATCCGCATGTAAACGGGAAGAAATCATACTTTTCCGTTCCCGTATGTGTAAATCCAAGTTCTTCATACCACTTTCGAAGTACTTGATTCTCTTCCACAATACCGAGATTCACCCGACTGCAGCCCATCTCGCCTGCACGCGAAAGGGCATCCAGTACCAGGATCTCTCCGATCTTCTGATGGCGATACGCAGGAAGGACACTGAGATTATTCAGTTCCCATTCCTGTTCGTTCTGACAGGCCAAAGAATAGTATCCCACCAGCTGACCATCCGCAAAATAACCGAACATCGGTCGCTTCTCTCCAAGCAAGTGCCATTTGATCCTGTTTTCATCCGTAGCAAATGCTGTAAATCGGGGTGCATTCTCCTGTGTAAACCCAAATTCTTTCGCAACCGTGCCGAAGCTTTCACGGATCACCGACACACACTGTGGTATATTCTCTTCCATTATCGCATGGATCGGCCATACCAGTTCTTTTGTACGGATCTCTGTATCTTCCTTCTGCTCTTTTACCGCGATCTGATATTCGTCTTCATAAATGAGCGTTCCCGGGATCTCATCGCATTCGGAAAGATATAATTTCTTACCGTATTTCTCCGTCATCCTCCGATAAAAAACCATCTCCCGAAAAAGCCGGTTTGCCTTGTCATTATCTTTGTACCAGGTGATCGCCTTATCCGGATTTCCCTGCGCATAGTACGGCGGTACCGGTAATACTCTTTCAAAATACGCTCTGTTTTTCCAATACTCTTTTTCTTCCTGTTCCGTCAGTAATTTTTCATCGACCAGTTTCCCAACCGCCGTAAACAGTCCTCTTGGCTGCTTGGTCAGCCAGGCAATATCTTCTGTATGGATCCTGAAATATTCCATATACCTGCTCCTCAACTTTTGTTTATATACACAATATCTCCATCCGAAAATGCCGTACCGATACCGTCATATTTTCGCAGTATCTCCCGATGTTTTCCTTCTTTGAAATATTTTTTGATCAGTTTTACCATTGCCGTCAGGACCGCTTCATATTCCATCTGACCGTTCGTATCTATCATAAGCATCTGATCCGAAGAATAAAGCACATCACAGGCCCACTCATCATCCTCGGGCGTATAATCTTTTGTCACGGAAAAATAAACTCCAAACCCATCCTCTGTCGGCCCAAACAGATCAAAATAAATGCCGCCCTGTCTTGGCGAATCTCCACTTAACTGCTCATCCAGCCATAGTGCAAACTTCTCGTAGGTATCCGTCGCTACCTTTGGTTTCGTACTCTTCCTTCCCTTCGATTCAATCGTTCGCGAAAATTCCAGCTCCCCATTTTCATGCACTTCATACTCCGTGATCGTTTTCAGATCCCGTGTGATCTCATAAAATGCTTCCGTAAGTTGTGTTTTTTTATCTTCCCCTTCGATTGACTCCCCGGTTTCAACTGAAAGATGCGTTACATAACGATATCGATGACATAGGATCGGCTGTGATTCATCCGCAGGATACTCATACGCATAGGCAATAACATGTGCCACATCTTCTATACCTTTCCACGCAGGAAATCCGTCCGGTATTTCGTGCGGGTAACTGATCTCATCTGCAAACAGTTTTATTCTTCCTTTTTCATCATATCGGTACATATATTTCTTGGATGTTACATCAAGTTTTCTTGTATACTTCCCATCACTCCAGATACGCTCTAAGTCAACCACATAAATAGAACTGTTGTATTCAAAAAAGATGGCGGTGTCTCCATTTCCAAACGAATTCATTTTCTTCATATAACGGGGACGGTCTTTTTCGTCATAACCGAATTCACAATAATCTGTATCCTTCGGGATTTCTTTCAGTACTCTCCCTTTTTTACTTCCACCAACCACCCGATGCGCGATCGGATCCGGACACGTCACCCCCAATTTATCCGCATTCGTTGTATAGACAACCCTTACCGTCTCATTATGCGCCGCTTCCACAATCTCGTCCAGATGTTCTTTGGCAAATTCCATTGCCGACATACAATTCAGTATCTCTCTGTTCAGCCACTTACCTATTTCTTTTCGATCTGTCATATTCTTTCCTCTTTTTTCCGTATGTGAAATACGTTCACTCTCCCGGATCTTTTCAACTCTTGGATCCAATTATCCCTCCTCCGATTCCTGATACCTGATCATCAGACCTTTACCCCTCTTACATACTGCCAATGTACGCAACAGAATGATTTCCAATAGTAACCATTCCCTGATCGGAGTATTTGTTAAATATATCATCCAGCGAAGTTTTGTAGTGATCGTATTCCTTATCATTTTCTTTTATGGAATAGGATCCGAAAAGACATCTGGCAATACCGTTGCAACAAATGCCTGGCAAACTTTCCGGTTCCCGATCCGATGTCAGCGATCACAGATGTATCAGTCACACCATATTCATTGTAAAAACAATCAATCAACTCTTTTGCATACCCCGGTCTTCCCGTTGTATAATCCGCAGCCCGTCCGCTGAAATTTTCTTTTACATTCATCTTAGGTCACCCTCACATCTTTACCTTCTATCTGTAGAATTGATGTCATTAAACATACATTCAGGTTCTGTCTTTATTTTTTCGTATCATACATACGGACTCACATTCTTCAAAGCCATATTTCCTATACAGATCTATTGCGTCTCTGGTTTTTAACATGCCCTTCAGCCCATTCCATTTTGCTTCTTCCAAAATGATCCAATCCAGCATTGTTTTTCCAATGCCTCGTCCGCG
>JAFWRC010000018.1 GCA_017508825.1 Lachnospiraceae bacterium | reverse complement strand
TGCGTGTGCCGCGCCCTGCTCATGGCTGGTCAGCACATGATGGATCTCGTCGGAATGCTTGTACAGCTCATCATAGATATTTAAGATGGTACCGCCCGGATAGCCGAATACGGTATCCACGCCCTGTTCCTTCAGACATTCGATCACGATCTGGGAGCCGGTCAGCAGCTCTGCCTCTGCTGCTTTCTTCCGTCCTCTGCCGCTCGTCTTCACTGCAGATGATTTTTCCTTCTTTGCAGCTGCGGTTTTTGTCGTCTTTGCCGCCTTTACAGTCGTCTTTTCTGCTGCATTCTTCGGCGGGCGTCCGCGGCGCTTGGGTGCCTCGGTCGTTTCCGGAGCCGTCTTTGCTTTTCTTCCAGCCATTCGCCAGTTCCTTCCTTTCTCGGTATTACTGTTTTATCTAATAAGATTTGCTTTATTGCCCCTCATCCGGCGCTTCGCGCCACCTTCCCCCCGCAAGCGGGGGGAAGGCAAGTTAAGAAGGGTTCCCTCTTACCCGGTGCTTAGCAAGTTAAGAAGGGTTCCCTCTTACCCGGTACTTATATGCCACGAAGGATTAATTTTTCTTAGGTACCTGCAGGATCGCACCGCGGTTGCCACTGGTTACCAGCTCACGATAACGTGCCAGATAACCGGTCAGGTGCTGCTCCTTCGGCTGCCATTTTGCACGGCGAGCCGCCAGTTCTTCGTCAGATACCTTCATATCCAGTTTGTTGTTCGGGATATCGATGGAGATGATATCGCCCTCTTCTACCAGCGCGATCGGACCGCCTACGGCAGCTTCCGGAGAAACATGTCCGATGGATGCGCCACGGCTTGCGCCGGAGAAACGGCCATCCGTGATCAGTGCTACGGAAGATCCCAGCCCCATTCCGGCAATTGCAGAAGTCGGGTTCAGCATCTCACGCATACCCGGTCCGCCCTTCGGGCCTTCGTAACGGATCACCACAACATCACCTGCCACGATCTTGCCGCCCTTGATGGCTGCGATCGCATCTTCTTCACAGTCAAATACTCTTGCCGGTCCTTCATGTACCATCATTTCCGGTACTACGGCGGAACGTTTTACCACACCGCTGTCCGGTGCCAGGTTGCCCTTCAATACGGCAATACCGCCGGTCTGGCTGTACGGATTGTCGATCGGCCGGATGACTTCCGGATCCATATTGATGCAGCCTTTGATATTTTCTGCTACGGTCTTGCCCGTTACCGTGATCAGATCGGTATAGAGCAGATCCTTCTTGCACAATTCGTTCATCACCGCATATACACCGCCGGCTTCATTCAGGTCTTCCATATAGGTCGGGCCTGCCGGTGCCAGATGGCACAGGTTCGGTGTCTTTGCGGACAGTTCGTTTGCGATATCCAGGTTCAGATCCACACCGGCTTCATTTGCGATGGCCGGCAGATGCAGCATGGAGTTGGTGGAGCAGCCCAGTGCCATATCCACGGTCAGAGCATTCATAAATGCCTTCTCCGTCATGATATCGCGCGGACGGATGTTCTTTTCAACCAGTTCCATGATTTTCATACCCGCATGCTTTGCCAGGCGGATACGCTCGGAATATACTGCCGGGATAGTTCCGTTGCCCTTAAGGCCCATACCCAGAGCTTCCGTTAAGCAGTTCATAGAGTTTGCGGTATACATACCGGAGCAGGAGCCACAGGTCGGGCATACCTTCTCTTCAAACTCTTCCAGATCCGCTTCGGTGATCTTGCCTGCTGCCAGTTCGCCGACTGCCTCGAACATGGAAGATAAGGAGCGCTTGCGGCCCTTTACGTGACCAGCCAGCATCGGACCACCGGATACAAATACAGTCGGGATATTGACACGTGCCGCAGCCATCAGAAGGCCCGGTACATTCTTATCACAGTTCGGCACCATGACCAGTCCGTCAAAACCGTGTGCCATTGCCATACACTCCGTGGAATCCGCGATCAGATCACGGGTGACCAGGGAATACTTCATACCGATATGGCCCATCGCGATACCGTCGCAGACCGCGATCGCCGGGAATACCACCGGGGTACCACCCGCCATTGCTACACCGAGTTTTACTGCTTCTACGATCTTATCCAGGTTCATATGTCCCGGCACGATCTCGTTGAACGAAGAGACGATACCGATCAGCGGACGCTCTCTCTCCTCTTTCGTATACCCCAGCGCGTTAAACAGACTTCTGTGGGGTGCCTGTGATGTTCCGGTCTTTACACTGTCACTTCTCATTTCCCTGATCTCCTTTCGGTTACCTTTTCATTTCGCTGTTATTTATCCAACTGATAAAAACCGACTTTCTTATACACTTTGCGCAGTGTCTTGTTTGCAATGTAGGAAGCCTTTTCCGCACCTGCCTTGTAAACCGAATCCAGATATGCCTTATCTGCGATCAGACGCTTTGCTTCGTCACGGATCGGTGCAAGAGCATCAGCCACTGCCTCACCCACAGCCGGCTTAAATACACCGTAGCCCTGTCCCGCAAACTCTTTTTCGATCTCTTCAAAGGTCTTGCCGGTCAGCGTTGCGTAAATGTTCATCAGGTTTGCCACGCCCGGCTTATTCTCTTTATCAAAATGTACGCAGTTTTCCGTATCGGAATCGGTCACCGCACGCTTGAATTTCTTCATGATCACATCCGGCTCATCCATCAGAAATACACAGCCGTTCGGCTCGGACTTGCTCATCTTCTGTCCCGGTGTAGTCAGGCCATAGATACGTGCGCCCACCTTGCTGATATACGGTTCCGGAACACGGAATACATCGCCGTAGATATTATTAAAACGGATCGCAATATTCCGGGTCAGTTCCACATGCTGCTTCTGATCTTCGCCTACCGGTACATAATGCGGCTGGTACAGCAGAATGTCCGCTGCCATCAGGGACGGATAGGTAAACAGCCCGGCATTGATATTGTCCTTGTGCTTTTCGGACTTATCCTTGAACTGTGTCATACGGCTCAGCTCACCGAACATGGTATAGCAGTCCAGCACCCAGCCAAGCTGCGCGTGCGCCGGTACATGGGACTGTAAAAACAACGTATTCTTCTCCGGATCCAGACCGCACGCAATATACAGTGCCAGCATCTCCTGGGAACGTCTGCGCAGTTCCTTCGGATCCTGCCGCACCGTAATGGTGTGCATATCTGCCATAAAATAATAGCACTCAAATTCATTTACACGGTCTGCCCAGTTCTTGATGGCACCCAGATAATTTCCGAGATGAAGATCTCCGCTGGGCTGAATGCCCGAGAGCATAACCTTCTTTTCTGTTTCCACGTTTTCTTCCTCCAAACTATTACTTGTTGCAATTCATTGTCGGATAAACCGTCCGCTGATCGCAACACTTATTTAATCCTATCCACGATCAGCTTACCCATTTCTTTGCAGCCGACCTTTGTGCATCCCTCACTGTAGATATCACCGGTACGGAAACCATCCTTCAATACCTGATCCACCGCCGCATCAATGGCATCCGCTTCCTTATCCAGATCGAAGGAATAACGAAGCATCATAGACGCCGACAGGATCGTCGCGATCGGGTTTGCCAGGTCTTTACCTGCGATATCCGGTGCGGAGCCATGGCTCGGCTCATACAGACCAAACTTCGTATCATTCAAAGATGCGCTGGCCAGCATACCGATGGAGCCGGTCACCATACTTGCTTCATCCGATAAGATATCACCAAACATATTCTCGGTCAGAACCACGTCAAACTGGGAAGGATCCTTTACCAGCTGCATTGCGCAGTTGTCCACCAGCATATGTTCTACCGTGACATCCGGATAGTCCTTTGCCACTTCATTCACCACGGCACGCCACAGTCTGGAAGAATCCAGTACATTGGCCTTATCTACGCTGCACACCTTGCCGCGGCGCTTTCTTGCGATATCAAAACCTTTAATAGCGATACGGCGGATCTCCTCTTCCGTATAGGTCAGGGTATCGATTGCCTTGCGCACACCGTTTTCTTCTACGGTCTTGCGCTCACCGAAATACAGACCACCGGTCAGCTCACGCATGATCAGCAGATCAAAACCTTTTTCGGAGATCTCTTCCTTTAACGGACAAGCCCCACGCAGTTCCGGATACAGTACTGCCGGGCGCAGATTGGCGAACAGGTTCAATGCCTTGCGGATCTTCAGAAGACCTGCCTCCGGTCTCTTTTCGGGGGGCAGTTTGTACCACGGAGAAGTATTCGTATCTCCGCCGATGGAACCCATCAGTACGGCATCCGCTGCCTTTGCAGTCGCGATTGCCTCGTCGGTAAGCGGCTCGCCGCATGCATCGATGGAAGCGCCGCCCATCAAAATGTCCGTATATTTCATCTCGTGGCCGTATACTTCGGCCACCTTATCCAATACTGCCTTTGCCTGTGTTACGATCTCCGGTCCGATCCCGTCGCCCGGAATGCACGTAATATTCAATACCATGACTGTTTTGCTCCTTAAAAAAATAATTGTCGTCTGCCACCTGATGTCGCTAAACTCAAACTTCGACTTCGGATTTACTTCTCCGCCTTTTCTACCTGCGCGATGGCGCTCTTGCGCATCGGGATACGGCAGTTCTTGTTGCTGCCGAATTCCACGATCACGTCTTCATCGGTGATATCGATCAGCACGCCGTAGAAACCGCTGGTCGTTACGACTACGTCGCCCACTTCCATAGAATTATGCATTTCCTGCACCTTCTTCTGTTCCTTTTTCTGCGGCAGGACCAGCATAAAATAAAACACCGCCAGCATCGCTACGATGGAAATGATCATTGAGATGCCCATTCCGCCGGCAGCCCCGTCCGCAGCCGCATCCAGTAAAAAGAAGTTGTTCATAGTTTTATTTCCTCCTAAAATATAAGTTCAAAATGATAAAGGTAAACTCTTATATCATACACAAAAGAACGGATTCCCG
>JAFWRC010000140.1 GCA_017508825.1 Lachnospiraceae bacterium | reverse complement strand
TGAGCCAGGATCAAACTCTCTAAATAAGTTTTATCCTAACCAGTTCAAACTGGCTAAAATCCATTCTTTACTGTTCTTGGTCGTTAAACCGTTCTGAAATTTTTCAGAATAAAATTCATTGAAATCTTTCAGGGTTGGATAGCTGTGTAATTATCAAGGTTCTCTAGGCTTTTCAGCCGTTTCCGTCGCTCTCAAGTTTTTTTGTCTTTCTTGCGGCGACTTGATTAGAATAGCACTTTTCAACTTTCGTGTCAACACTTTTTTTCAATTTTTTTCAAAATCTTTTTTTGTGCTTTTTTCGACACCGAAATCAGCGTTATTCTTTCACTTCCGGATCAAGATCTACTATATGAAGTGTCAACTTATTATGTAAATCTGTCCTTGAAATGAAGAAAGGACGACATCCGTCATCCCTTCAACGGAGATGGAGGGATTTGAACCCTCGCGCCGGTCACCCGACCTACACCCTTAGCAGGGGCGCCTCTTCGGCCTCTTGAGTACATCTCCGAATTGCTTACTTTCTTATTCGATTACGCACTTCTCAAGAAGTGCAAGAGTAATTATAACAAAGTATTAAGGGGAATGTCAAGTATAATTTTATATTCACAATAATTACACCTCATCCGCCCTTCGGGCACCTTCCCCTCAAGGGGAAGGCAAGATATCAGAGTTTACAGTATTGTTCCACGGACTTGATATACAGATCATCCCCGGTGCTGTCGATCACCACGATCGCCGGGAAATCTTTTACTTCCAGCCTGCGGATCGCTTCGGTGCCCAGATCATCATAAGCTACTACCTCGGATGCCGTGATCGCTTTGGATAAAAGCGCGCCGGCCCCGCCGATCGCTGCAAAGTATACAGCCCCGTTACGGACAATGGCATCCTTCACCGCCTGTGAGCGTTTGCCTTTTCCGATCATACCGCGCAGTCCAAGATCCAGAAGGCGCGGCGCATATTTATCCATACGGCTGGCCGTGGTAGGTCCTGCCGATCCGATGGGTCTGCCTTCCCTTGCCGGGGACGGTCCCATATAGTAGATCGTCTGCCCCTGAATATCCACCGGGAGCTTCTCTCCCTTATCCAAAACTTCCTGCATGCGCTTATGCGCAGCATCACGCGCAACATAAATGGTCCCGGTAATATATACCATATCGCCGGATCTGAGTTTTTTCAATTCTTCCCCGTCAAAAGGGGCCGTCAAATGATAGTTCATGGTTGATCCCTCTGTATTTATCTATAATATAAGTTGTCGTATTACATCTCATCCGGCCTTCGGCCACCTTCCGCTCAAGGGGAAGGCAAGGTGTTATCGGACGCTAACAGCTTCTTATAATACACGTACTGCGTGGCGGTTGACGTGACAGCAGATGTTCACGCCCACCGGCAGACCTGCGATATGTGTTGCATAGGTTTCGATGTTTACGGCGAATGCGGTCGTACTGCCGCCCAGTCCGCCCGGGCCGATACCGCTCTTGTTGATCTTATCCAGCAATTCTTCTTCCATCTCGCGGATATACGGGATCTCCGAGCGCTGTTCCACATTTCTGGTCAGAGCCTTCTTCGCAAGAAATGCGCATTTTTCAAAAGTGCCGCCGATCTCGACGCCTACCACCATCGGCGGGCATGCATTCGGTCCGGCATCACGCACTGCCGTGAGCACCGCTTCCTTGATGCCTTCTACGCCGTCAGCCGGTTTGAGCATAAACACACGGCTCATATTTTCACTGCCGAACCCTTTCGGTGCCAGTGTCAGTCGGATCTGATCCCCGGGCACGATGGTATAGTGGATCACTGCCGGTGTATTATCTTTTGTATTCACACGCTCGATCGGACAGCTCACCACCGACTTGCGCAGATACCCTTCGGTATATCCCTGACGCACGCCTTCATTGATCGCATCTTCGATCCAGCCGCCTTCCACATGCACTTCCTGTCCCACTTCCGCAAAGACTACCGCCATACCGGTGTCCTGGCAGATGGGGATGCGGTCTTCTCCCGCGATCTGCAGATTCTGCTCCAGCTGCTTCAGGATCTGTTTTCCCAAAGGGGATTCCTCTGACGCCTCTGCCTTATACAGCGCTCCTTCCATATCCTTTGTCAGGGTATGGTTTGCTTCATAACACATTTCCTTGAGCGCTGCAGTGATCTCTGCTGCCTGTACGATCTTCATATTCCTATTCCTCTTTATTTCTTGTATTCTTGCGTATAAAAAGCCATTATTGCTGAGAATAATGGCTTTCTTACTTATCGTTATCCATTTCCGGACGTATCGATCAGGAATTCAGTACGCGTTCAAAAACGATCACCGTCTGCTTCTTGGTCGATGCAAAACCTGCCATCATCAGTTTGCCGCTGTTGCCGGTTTCTCTGGTCAGGAAGCTCTTTACATGGAATCCCTGTGCCGCATAGCGGTTCAGCAGTGTCTGCAGGGATACAAATTCCATCAGGGAATTGCTGCCTTTTTCCTTATCCAGGACGATCTCATCTACGATCTCCACAGCGTATTCCACACGGCTGACAGCCAGTGCATCCAGCTTCTCGGATACCTTCATAAGGTTATCCAGCAGGCAGACATTCATCAGCTTATCCAGTTCCTCCGGCTCTGCCTCCGAAAGCGTATCTTCTACGATCTCACGGCGCTTGCGCACACGCACGGTATCAGAAAACTCAGAGCTTTCCATGATATGCTGCTTTGCCATATCCATATTCTGTACGGAACGGCTATAACCCTTTTCTTCCAGATATTCGATCGCGATCTTCTGAATATTGTCCTCGTTTTTTTCCAAACCGGTATCTACAACTTCTTCGATCTCCATCACGTTCGAAGTCTCTACCGTATTGCTTTTTCTGATCATATCAAACATGATCTGATTTACATCTATCATTGGCTGGCACCTTCCCCTCTCTTCCTTCGGATATAAAACCCCATATAGCAAATATTACCATAGAAAGGCCTTTTTTTCAAGTGCGGTTATAGCATTTTTTATAATTTACACTTCCAGCCACCAGGCATCTTCCCCTTCCAGCGGTTCCGGCAGATATTTCTTCATTGCCTTCTCTATGAAGCGGGAAGCCATGAGCGCCCACACGCCCGGAACAAACAGCATAGATACCGGAAGCCTCACGGCAAGGAGCACCAATGCGGTCAGGATCACAGCCAACAGGATCGTATAATAGAAATATCGGATCGACATCACAAAAGCGATCAGCAGGATCTTGATGGAAGATAAATTAAACCGGGACAGCACCGGAAACGCATAGATAAACAGGATCCCCACGCCGATCATCGCCGCTCCGCAGATCACATACAGTCCGAGCGCCGACTCGCCTGCCTGCGCCGTGATCGTCTCCGCTGCCACCTGCTCCTGCACCGAAAAACCGAGCATCGTTCTGCAGGAATACAGTGCAAAAACTCCCAACAGCATAAGAACCGTCAGGATACAGCCTTTCAGAAGATTGTCTTTCCATGCATGAAAGTACTCTTTTACCGGTGTTCCGCGTTTGCACCGCAGGGATTTCACTACGGCATAATACAGCGCCGAGGTGGATGTTCCGATCGTAATCACGGGAATACTGGTCAGAAACCATAAAAAGCTCAGGATCACAAGGTCTCCGGTAAACCACAGCATCTGTGTCACAGGGCTCTCCTGTGCAAAAAAGGTCGCCAGTTTCTTATTCTTTTTTTCCGATGCCATACCATTTTCCCTCAATTATCATAATACGTAAAAAGCGTGTGGGTAAAAACCCACACGCCCCATCATACACTAATTATGTTCCTAAATCAACCCTTCACGGATCCGGCTGCCAGACCGCCCACGATGTACTTGGACAGGATCAGGTAAACTACTACTACCGGGAAGATCGAGAATGCGATCGTTGCGTAAACAACACCCATATCAAACTTCAGGAAGTCTGCACCTCGCAGCTGAGCGATCAGGATCGGCAGGGTCTTCTTTGTATCCGTGGAAAGTACCAGCGCCGGAGTAAAGTAGTTATTCCAGCTTCCGACAAAGGAGAAGATCGCCTGTACTGCCATTGCCGGTACCAGCAGCGGAAGCACGATACCGTTGAAGATACGGATCTCGCCTGCGCCGTCGATACGTGCTGCTTCCAGCAGTTCCAAAGGAAGCGCGCTCTCCATATACTGCTTAATGTAGAAGAATACGATCGGTGCCGCGATCGAAGGTACGATCAGCGGAACAAAGCTGTCCATCAGTTTCATCTTGTCGATCAACTGCAGGAAACCAAGTGCTACGACCTGGGTCGGGATCATCATGATCGCCAGGATACCGGTAAAGATCGCTTTCTTCAGTTTGAACTCATATGCATGGATCGCATACGCCGTCATTGCCGAGAAGTATACGCTCAAAGCCGAAGACATAGCCGCTACAAAGATACTGTTGAACATGCCTTTCAGGATCGGCTGTGTACCATGCAGCGCATTGTTGAGATTCTCGAACAGATGCGTACTGGGAATGGGTGTAAATCCCTTGGTCAGTTCGCCCTTGGAACGGGTTGCATTGATGATCAAAATGTAAAACCAGATCAAACAGAATACACAGGCTATGCTGAGTAACACATATGCAAAGGCACGTCTGCTCTTAACACCACCCTTTGTTTTATCCTGCAACGTATTTACATGTATTTCCGCCATTTCAATATCCTCCTTCCTTATGCCTTGCCGTACTTATCTTCATTACCGCTGAACTTGAACACTACGCAGCTCAAAACACCGGTGATAAAGAAGAGGATTACGGATAACGCACCACCCATACCGTAGTTCTTACTGTACAGATGCTTATTCAGGTGCATGATCAGCGTTGTAGCCGTATTGTTCGGCGCACCGGAACCATCCGTCAAAATCTGCGGAACATCGAACATCTGCAGACCACCGATCAGGGATGTTACCATAACGTAGATCAGGATCGGCTTCAGGATCGGAAGAGTGATCCGCCAGAAGATCTGTCTTGCAGTAGCGCCGTCCACTTCCGCCGCTTCAAACAGAGACGTATCGATACCCATCATACCCGCCAGGAGCAGGATCGTCGTATTACCAAACCACATCAGACAGTTCATTGCTGCTACCAGTCCGCGGACACTGCCGGTATGCGCCATAAAGTCGTACGGAACATAATCGTTTGCATCTTTGATCGTTCCGACCAGCAGCTGGAACCCCTTAATAATATCGTTTACAGGTCCAACCGTAGAAAACAGTGTGAAAAACAACATAGCAAATGCCGATGCCATAATCAGGTTCGGCAGATATATAACTGTCTTAAAAAATCTCTGTGCCTTCAGACGCAGGCTGGGATCCGAAAACCAGGATGCAAAAGTCAGAGACAGAATGATCTGCGGAATAAAGCCCATGACCCACATGATCATGGTATTCTTGAAATATGTCATGAAACTGCCGTCGGAAAAGAGTTTTCCGTAATTCTTAAGTCCTACCCATCTCGGTCCGATCACCTCAAGACCGTCACGGTAATGCTCAAAAAAGCTGTTTTTGATCGTGCTTAACAACGGAATAAGCTGAAAAACAATGAATACCACAGTAAAAGGTATCAGGAAAATATAACCCCATTTATTATAAGAAACAACAGACTTGTTCTTTTTGTTCATGCTGCACCCTCCAAGGTTTATTACGAAGCTTTATGGATAATCCTTTTTTCTCGAAAAAACGTGCCTGCCCGGATGGACAGGCACGTTGCAAATCTACTTACATCTGCAGTCGTAACCGCACGATCCTTACTTGCTCAGTGCCGGATACTTTGTGGTGATTGCATCATAGAACTTGTTCAGTGCAGTATCATAATCTGCGTTGCCATCGAAGTAATCCTTCATAGCGTTCTGGAATTCTTCGTTGCAGCCCTGATCGTATGCGCTGATCTTGTCAAGAGCGATGTTCTTAGCACCTGCTGCGAACATACCCAGCGGGTTCTGACCGCCGAATACTGCGCTGGTGTAATCGCTTGCTGCAAGTTCTTCCATAGCGGGCTGGTTGTTTACGAAATCATCATCAGCCTTAACGATGTCGATCATGATGTCCTTATCAACGGTAAGCTTTCTCATGATATCAGCAACGGTAGCCTTGTTGTCGGTGCCGTTAGCTGCGCAGATCCAGGTACCGCCCCAGAAGAAGCCCTGAGGTCCTTCGGTTGCGCCCCAGCCACCCTGGTTAGCGATGGAACCATCGGTATCAGCTGCCATACAGAAGTTGATCAGCCAAGCGGGCCCAAAGTAGCAGAATACCTTACCATCCGGATAGAAGCCTGAAGACCAAGCATCGCCCCAAAGAGCTTCGGTAGACTTGATCTCGCCTGCATCATACATTTCCTTGGAATCGTCAACCCATCTCTTGATGTTGTCGTCGATCTGAACCTTCTTGTCTGCGCTTACCCAAGGTACGCTTACATTGTTGGAGAAGGTACGATAGGTATCGTTAACGGTTGCTGTCATGTAGTAACCAGCTGCCTTCATATCTGCTGCGGTAGCCTTGTAGGTATCCCAGTCAGCAACTGCCTTCTGTACATCTGCAGGATCATCAGATCCCAGAACTTCCTTTGCAGCCTCACGGTTGTAAATCAGTACGCCCGGGCAGCCCTGCCATGAAACACCCTTCAGGGTTCCGTTGCTGCTGGTCATAACATCCTGAGTGTACTTATACTGTGTGCTCAGTTCGGAAAGGGAGATGCCCAGATCCGTAACCGGCAGAGTGTAATCGGTATCTACATATTTAAGTGCGTAGTCAGCTTCTACCAGGAACAGGTCGATCTTGTCATCAGCTGCTGCGCTGTCCTGCTTCAGCAGGGTCTCATCCAGGTTGTTCTGATAAGCGTTGTCATCAGACGGAGTAATGTTCCATACTACATCGATATCACCGATCTTACCGTGAGTAGAATCTACCTCACTGTATCCCGGATAATGATCGGTCAGACGGCTCTTGAACTCTTCATTCCAGCAGTAGATGTTAAGAACCTTGCCTTCTTCCTCACCGGAGATGTCCGTAGCTTCTACGGAAGTATCCAGTTCGTTCTGCGTCGGAGCAGCTGCTTCCGTCGGGGTTTCGCCGCTGTTGCCGTTGTCAACCGGGGTAGCCGGTGTAGCCGGTGTCTCACCGCATGCTGCAAGGGTGCCCATTGCCATGATTGCTGCCATGCTGAGTGCCATCAATCTCTTTTTCATGTTGCTTCATACCTCCCAATTTGATTGTGTGTCGAATGGCCCTTTTGCCACTCGCAAGATGGATTTTAACATAGCAAAATTCATTATTCAAGGCAATTTCTTATTTATTCACGTTTCCAAATAAATTTTGTGAAACACTAACAATGTAAGCGCTTCCGTTTTTATCATATTCACAAACAGTTCATTTTTTATTCATAATCTTGTATACTAGTTCACAAGATTGTCGAAAAATTCCATA
>JAFWRC010000017.1 GCA_017508825.1 Lachnospiraceae bacterium | reverse complement strand
CAATCAGATCGGAAAGAATGTCTTCGACTGCGCTAATGATAACTGGTACACCGTAGACGGAAATATTTTCGATACCGATTCCTGGCAGAAAACAAACTAACACATGCCTTATCCCCCTAAAAATACCTTCCCGATGCAGTGTTGCGCCACCATTGCCAGAGCAAAGACGATCACTACCCCCGCAGCGCTCATTCCCCAGAACTGCGCAGCACTGTACTTAAAACTCTTCCAGCACTTTCCGATACGCACCAGTGCAACAAAGTAAAAGATCAAAAACGGTATGGTTGCCAGTGCCAGCACCTGGTATGACAGCAGGAAGAAAATAAACATTCCGCACATAGTTCCCGCCCATAGTTTCATCATGGAATCTTTCGGATGCTTCTCATTGATCTCCAGAGTCTTCTCATTGATCTCATCCACATCCATATAGATCTTTTTAAAATTGATCGTAAAGCGCCCTTCGTATTCTTTCAGCTGCTGCGCTTCATAATCGTTATCCCAGTTTGCCATATTTTTTCCTTTCAAATTCGGGGGTATCAGGTAAGTAAAACCTGCCTTCCCCGATAAACCCGAATTTAAACTAACCCTTGAAACAATTCGATAAACTCCGTCTCAACCTTAGCCGGATCTTCATAAGCGCAGTCGATCACCCGCACCAGGCGCTTGTAGTCCTCATTAATAGTCTCTGCCATATTGAGATGAAACTCCATAGACATCATATCATCGTCAATCGCAAAGACCTGCCGGTCTTCGTCCGCCGTGATATCCCGTCCGATAAAATGCCGCCAGATCAAATGCTGCAGACGGTCTTCCACCTCCAGATAATAGGTCAGATCTTTTTTGACCGGCCTGGTCACATCAGAGAGATAGGCCTCGCTGGCATCATGCAAAAGACATGCCAGGACCACGGTATCGCTGCAGCTCCGTGCCTGTGCTTCTCTGGCACAGGCGATCGAATGCTGTGCCACGGAATAAAAATGTTTCACATGCCCGTTCCCCCGGCACACCAGTGACAGGGAATGCGCGATATCTTTGATGTCGATCAATGCTTCTTCCGGCTCCACCGGATCAAAATGTTTTCCCGAAATGGTTGTAATATAACTCATGCAATCTGTCCTCTATTTCTCATAAACTCTTTTTTCAAACGTATCCGGATCCGGCTGTGCATCCGGCATAGTAAGTTCGATATAATCATACTCTGCGTTTCCATAGATCTCCTGTCGGATCAGCTGATCATAATCGCTATAGCCGGATAAAAATTGATTTGCCACGATCTCACTGTTGTAAGTCATCTGATGCGGAGCATAATCAGAGTGGATCGTTCCGTCTTCGTTCCTCGAGATGTTATAAAGGCAGGCTCCGTCATACATCACATAATGTTCCGTCCGGTCCTCATATTCCTTATCCCAGTGGATCTTATAAATACTGAGCAGGATATTCTGATCCCGTTCCCTTTCATCCTTTGCCGTAAGAAAATAACTGGTGATATATTCCGGCGCCTCATTCCATACCCAGTTGGTATAAAACAGGTTGGTATTATCCCACAATTGTCCCAGGATCGTCTGATTGGCATTTTCCACAAAGAACACATCCCCGGTAATCTCTTCCGGTGTCAGACGATAGGATGCCAGTTTTGCCTGCCGTTCCGCTTCCTCTGCCGCTTCTCTTGCTTCCTGTTCCTGCCGACGTTGTTCTTCTCTTTGTTTTTCCTCGACCTCCCGGCGTGCCTCCCGCTCACGTTGCTGCTGCTCAGATGCTTCTCTCGAACTTTTTGCCATCTGCAGACTAAAGATCATGGTTGGTATGCCAATGATCAGAAAAAAGACTAATACCGCTGCTATTACGATCATCTTGATCTTAAACGAATCCTTCGCTCTGCGACTCTGCGCCGCCATTCCGCTCTGCGCCAGATTCATCTGCTGTCTGTGGATCTCCGCTGCCGTCCGGACCTTCTGGTATTCCACATCCTCCGGATCGTAATCCGCAAGAAACGAAGAATCACAGTTTGCACAATAGAATTTCCCTTCCGCCACCTGTTTGACCGGTGCATTACAATTCGGACAGTTCAGACTCATCAGTTTCATACGCACATCTCCTCATATACGCGACAAAACGTCCATTTGAGTATAACAAAAGCGGCAGCTTTCTACAAGCCGCCGCTTTTATCACAAATTACAGTTAATCGAGGAATATGCTGTCGCGAAGATCCTCTTGCCTTCCCCTTGAGGGGAGGGCAAGTTTTACTTGCTCGACAAACCGAAATTTTTCACCCCTTCTTCAGCATCATCTTAAATGCCGTTTGGGAGATATCCTTTTTATAGGTCAATAACGAGATTCCATAGGAAAGCGCAGTTCCTATGATCAGCATCGCAAACGAGATCACAACCACCAGCCCGTAGTTGTTAAATAAGGACCAGTTCAGCAAGGATCTTTGCAATGCGATCGTCGGTAGCGTGATCACAAACACCATCGTGATCGTCGAGACGATAAAATACTTATACACGATGCCGAAAT
>JAFWRC010000016.1 GCA_017508825.1 Lachnospiraceae bacterium | reverse complement strand
TAGCGGGCGGCTTCTTTCGTGAGTTTCCACAGTGTTTTCATAAGTGCGCTCCTTACAGAATGGCTACGGTTCAGAGACCGGCTGGTTCACTGAGTGTAACACAGATTGATCATAGGCCCGTCTGAGTCAGAAATAATGTTTTAACAATATCACATAATGAGGGGATGCACAATGAAAAACCGTTGCTATTCACAGTCGAATCGCGCACTTGCTGCGCGATTACGACTCCAAATGCTTCGAGGGATAAGGGTTTTGCCCATCGCTGCAGGCGATTTTTATTGGCAAAACCCGTTGACCGCATCTCGGGCATCTTGTAAAATTATACTGTCAGTATAAAATATAATATCTGGTCAGTAATGGCGGTGTGTGGATATCTTTCCTCAGGGAGAGTATGCTGTATACATAACGTATACAGCGGAGGTAAGGGTATGAAGCACACAGAAAATTTATTCAGGCAATTAAGCGGACAGTTTTTTCTGCACAACCGGATCCGGTTTGTTCTGGCATGCATCGCAGCGCTTTATTCGGGATTTAGCGGGATCATTGTATCGTGGTTGTTAAAACAGCTCATTGATACGGCTTCCGGGGCAGAGGGAGCTTTATCTTTTCATATGATCCTGCTACTTACCGGAGCGGATCTGGTTCTGTTTATCCTGTTTTTTCTTCTGGATCTGTATTCACGGCCGGAATTTATACGAAGAGCCGTTACCGACTATAAGGATATGGCTTATGAGAAGCTGACGCAGAAGGGGATCGCAAGTTTTAAGGACGAGAGTACGGCGGCATATATATCGGCGCTGAGCAATGATGTCGCGAGTATCGAAGCGAATTATCTGTCGCAGTTATTTCCGCTTGTCAGCAGGCTGATCATGTTTTTCGGGTCGATCATCCTGATGGTGCTGTATTCGCCGATTCTTACAGCGGTTTCCGTTATTGCTACGATATTGCCGCTGGCAGCATCTCTTTTGACGGGGAACCGGCTTGCAAAGGCGGAAAAAACCGTATCCGATCAAAACAGCAGTTTTATGGCGATGTTGAGCGATACACTTGCCGGATTTTCCGTAATAAAAAGTTTTAAAGCCGAAAAAGAGATCTACGAACTGTTTGCAAAGGAAAACCGCAGGCTGGAAAATGCGAGGTTTTCGCGGGAAAAACTGAAGACAACCGTAGGAATGATCGGGGCACTGGCCGGTATGCTGGCGCAGATGGGGGTCTTTGTTGCAGGAACCTACCTGATCCTGACCGGACACGATATTACTACGGGTACGGTAATGATGTTCGTAAATCTTATGAATTTTATGATACAGTCGGTTGCTACGCTGCCGGGAATCCTGGCTGGCAGAAAGGCAGGCAGGGAACTGATCCGGAAACTCGCGGAAGCACTCGAGTGCAACACGAAGTCTTCCGGCAATACGGATATCTGCTGTTTAAAAGACGGCATCCGTCTGAAAAATGTATCCTTTGCCTACGAAGAAGGAAAAGAGATACTGCATGACATAACCGCAGATTTTGCTGCCGGAAGATCTTATGCGATCGTTGGTGGCAGCGGCAGCGGAAAGTCTACTTTACTCGGTCTTCTGATGAATCCCGGAGCCGATTACCGGGGGCAGATTTGCATGGACGGAAGAGAACTCAGAACCATAGATCCGGATGCTTTATTCGGTATCATCTCTCTGATTCAGCAGAATGTGTTCGTGTTTAACGCTTCCATCAGGGATAATGTGACGATGTTTCGTGATTTCCCGCAGGAAGAGTTGGACCGGGCTGTCCGGAAGGCACATCTGGATGATCTGATGGAGGAAAGAGGAGGGGAAAGTCTGTGTGGTGAAAACGGGTGCGCCTTGTCCGGCGGGGAGAAACAGTGGATATCCATTGCCAGGAGTCTGTTAAAGAATTCCTCCGTTCTGCTGGCGGATGAAGCTACTTCGGCACTGGACCCCAAGACGGCGTGGCAGGTTTCGGAAGATATCCTTGAACAGTCGGGAATGACACGCATCGTAGTAACGCATTCTCTGGAAGAAGAGCTTTTAAAACGCTATGACGGGATACTGGTTTTAAAAGATGGAAGGATCGAAGAAATGGGAACCTTCCATGAACTTATGGAAAGAAAGGGATACTTCTATGCATTATTTACGGTATCCCAATAATTCGGACAGGATCGAAAGGTGGATAAGATGGAAATCTCTTTATCAGAAAATATCAAAAAGTACAGAAAGCAAAACCGTCTGACGCAGGAGCAGCTGGCGGAAGTGATGGGAGTGAGTACTGGAGCGGTGCATAAATGGGAATCGGCGATGTCGGTACCGGAGTTGGATATGATACTCAAACTGGCGGATTTTTTTGATCTCTCTGTGGATGTGCTTGTCGGGTACGAGGTGAAGAATAACACACTGGATGCAATGCTGAAACGTATTGGCGTTCTTGCTAAGGTGAAAGATCCCGAGGCGCTGACGGAAATGGAAAAGGCTTTAAAAAAGTACCCGAATTCGTTTTGGCTGGTACATTACTGCGCATCCCTGTATTCTTTTTTCGGAGTAGGAAACAAGAATACCGCCGTATCCCGAAGAGCGCTGGAGCTCT
>JAFWRC010000139.1 GCA_017508825.1 Lachnospiraceae bacterium | reverse complement strand
TAAACCGGAATTTGTGGGGACATAAAATAATTACGTTAATAGGAGAAGAACGACGAAAGAACGGCATGATAGTATACATAAGAATATGGCACGGGATGTCCGGAGAGACTGATGAAAGATAACATAAAATAATGGTAATATGAAAATTAAAACAGGAATAGACAAATGGGAGAAACGGAAATATGCAGACCAGAAAAAAGAAAATTGACCAAAACGGTCTGAGATGAGAATTAATAACAATTTTATAAACAAAAGTTTACGATAATAAGAGTAAAGAAAAATAAAGAGTGGGTAACATAAGTGGTATAGTAGACATAATATTTGGGAGAATCACAGGAAGTCGGTTGACGTAATCGACAGACATAATCGGTTGACAGAAAAGGATTATGTCTTGAAACGTACGTTCTGTTATGCTAGTATTGTGGATATGGGTGCAGACAATACGCAGGTAACAATTGAAACCGGTGAAAAAAAGGAAACAAAGCCTTCATTCATCATTCCAATCTCGGTCCGGCAGCTGGTGGAGTTTATGCTCCGGTCGGGCGATATTGATAACCGGAGAATGATGTCGCCGGAAAAGGCGATGCAGGAAGGGAGCCGACTGCACCGGAAGCTGCAGCGAAGCCAGGGGCCGGAGTACAGCGCTGAGGTGATGCTGCGTTATGAGTATGTAACGGAAAACTATGTGGTGCGTATCGAAGGACGGGCAGACGGTATCATAAATGAGAGCCTTGCAAAACCACAGGAACCGGACATACAGGCAAATCAAATATCATTAAATCAATATTTAATAAATGAAGAATTCGATCAGATCACGATTGATGAGATCAAATGCGTACATAAGAAACTGGAACGGATGACGGCACCGGAACCGGTGCATCTGGCACAGGCAAAGGTGTACGCTTATATTTATGCATTGCAGAATAAGCTTCCGCTGATCCGGGTGCGGATGACCTATTGCAATGCCGAGACGGAGGAACTGAAATACTTTTTTGAAGAATATGCCTGGAATGAGATCCGGGACTGGTTTGAAGAACTGATGCGGGGATATCGTAAGTGGGCGGATTTTGCTTTTGCGTGGCGGGAGACCCGGCAGATTTCCATTGGCGGTCTGGAGTTTCCGTTTACTTACCGCGAGGGGCAGCGGCAGCTGGCGGTGTATGTGTATCAGACCATTCGCGAACGGAAGAAACTCTTTCTGGAGGCACCCACGGGAGTCGGCAAGACGGTGACTACCCTGTTTCCGGCGATCAAGGCGATGGGAGAAAATCTGACGGACCGGATCATTTACCTGACAGCCAAGACGATCACCCAGACGGTAGCCTGTGATACGCTGCAGATCATGCGAGAGCAGGGGCTGCGGCTGAAGAGCATCGAGATCACAGCGAAGGAAAAGATCTGTCCGTTGGAAAAGACGGAGTGCAATCCGGAGACATGTCCATACGCGAAGGGGCATTTTGACCGTATCAATGACGCAATCTATGATGTCATCACCAATTACGACGGAATGGACCGGGATACCGTCCGTGAGATTTCCGAAAAGCATCAGGTATGTCCGTTTGAGCTGAGTCTGGATCTGAGCATGTTCTGCGATACCATCATCTGCGACTATAATTATGCATTTGACCCGCATGTGGCGCTGAAGAGATACTTTGCGGACGGAAACAGCGGCGAATATACCTTTCTGGTGGACGAGGCGCATAATCTGGTAGACCGCGGACGCGATATGTACAGCGCGGCATTATTTAAGGAAGATTTCCTTTCACTGAAAAGGACACTGAATGAAGTGACGGAGAAGGCAGCGAACGGGGAGCTGAAGAGCAAAAAGAAAACGAAGGGGATCCCGCTTCTGTTCAAGGTGATCCGCGGACTGGATAAGTGCAACCGGGAAATGCTGCGTCTGAAACGGGAGTGTGAGAAGGTCAGGATTCTGGATGAGATCGATGCTTTTGCCGGACTGGTACAGGGGCTGAATACCTCGCTGACAGAGTTTTTGGAAGAGGAAGAAAACACCGGCGTAAAGGATGAAGTGCTGGAATTCTATTTTCTGGTGGGGCATTTTCTGACCATCTATGAGAAACTGGATGAGAATTACCGTATATATACAGAGCTCATGGAAGACGATAAGTTTATGTTAAAGCTCCTGTGCGTGGATCCCGGAAAGAACCTGGCGGAATGTATGGCCAAAGGACGGAGCAGTATCCTTTTTTCGGCAACCCTGCTTCCGATCCAATACTACAAGAAATTGCTGGGGGGTGAAGTGACAGATTATGAGGTATATGCAAAATCGTCATTTGATAAAGATAAGCTGGGTGTTTTTGTCGGACGGGATGTGACAAGCAAATATAACAGGCGAAATGAAAGAACCTATTTTAATATAGCCAGACATATTTCGGAAATCGTTTCAGCTAAAGAGGGAAACTATATGATCTTCTTCCCTTCATTTGCATTTATGAAAGAAGTGCAGCAGAGCTTCGAACAATACTTCCTGGAAGAAAGGGATGTTGAGTGTCTGGTGCAGAAAGAACGGATGAACGAAAGCGAACGCGAAGAGTTCCTTTCGAGATTTGTTAAAACAGGATTGGTGCCTCTGGAGGCAGCCGGAAAGACGCGGGTTCCGGACACGCTTCTGGGGTTCTGCGTACTGGGGGGCATCTTTTCGGAGGGGATCGATCTGAAGGAGGATGCATTGATCGGCAGCATCATCGTAGGGGTCGGATTTCCGCAGATCTGCAGTGAGCGGGAGATCATCAAAGAGTTCTTCAATGAAAAAGGCTTTGATTATGCATACCGTTACCCGGGGATGAACAAGGTGCTTCAGGCGGCAGGCCGCGTGATACGCACGGAGAAGGATCAGGGCATCGTTGCGCTTCTGGATGAGCGTTTTCTGGACTATTCTTATCAGCGGCTGTTTCCCAGGGAATGGCAGGGATATTCCGTTACCAATGTGGGCGGCATCGGCAATGCGGTGAGCGCCTTCTGGGAAACGCTGTAGATTTCTGCAGATTTCCGTGGATTTCCCACAATTCTATAGAAAAAAGCGTGCAGTCTCCGATAAACTGTGGTATGATAATGGATTATGAATAATTGACAGGAGGAGAACTGCTATGTGGGCGTATGAGAGCGTATTTTATCAGATCTACCCGCTGGGATTCTGCGGAGCGCCGTATGAGAATGACGGTGTTGCGCAGTCAAGGATCCTGAAAGTGCTGGACTGGATCCCGCACATCAAGAAGCTGGGCTGTAACGCGATCTATTTCTCGCCGGTCTTTGAATCCGATACGCACGGATACAATACCCGGGATTATACAAAGCTGGATACCAGGCTTGGATCCAACGAGGACTTTGCACGAGTCTGCAAAGAACTGCATAAAGAGGGCATCAAGGTCGTCCTGGATGGCGTTTTCAATCACGTGGGACGCGGTTTCTGGGCGTTTCAGGATGTGCTGAAAAACAGAGAGTCTTCTCCGTATGTGAGCTGGTTTCACCGTATCGATTTCGGCGGCAACTCCAACTATAATGACGGACTGTGGTATGAAGGCTGGGAAGGCAACTACGATCTGGTCAAGCTGAATCTGCATAATGAAGATGTGATACAGCATATCTTCCACGCGGTCGAGGGCTGGATCAATGAATTTGAGATTGACGGCATCCGCCTCGATGTGGCCTACTGCCTGGATCACGAATTCCTGCGCAGACTCCGGGAGTTTACGGACAGCAAAAAAGAGGAGTTCTTCCTGTTAGGAGAGGTGCTGCATGGAGAGTACGGGCGTATGCTGAATGAGATGCATCTGCATTCGCTGACCAATTACCAGTGCTATAAGGGCATCCATTCCGGCTTTAACTCTTGCAATATGTTCGAGATCGTGCATTCGCTGATGCGTCTGTTCGGACCGGAAGACTGGACAGTCTGCCGCGGAGCACACCTGTTGTCCTTTGCGGATAATCATGATGTGTCCCGTATCGCATCCCTGATCCAGGATCCGAACTGCCTGCCGTTAGTCTATGCGATGGTATTCGGTATGCCCGGTATCCCCTGCGTCTACTACGGCAGTGAATGGGGTGTCAAGGCAGACAAATCCCAGGGAGACCCGGCATTGCGTCCTTCCTTTGACGCACCGGAGTGGACGGCGCTCACGGACTATATCGCAAAGCTTGCGGAGGCCAAGAAGAACAGTAAGGCGTTAAACTACGGCGGCATGCGCAATGTACTGCTGCAGAACAAGCAGTGCATCTTTGAGCGAAAGGTCGATGGCGAGCGAGTCATGGTGGCGATCAATATGGACAGCAATCCGTACTGGGCGCACTTTGATGCGGGATGCGGACAGGCAACGGACCTGATCACCGGACAGCTGCATGATTTCGGCGGCGGCAGCGAACTGCCTCCGTACAGCGCAGCATTCTGGCTGATGGAAAGATAAATATTTAAATAATTATTAATTATAAGTAGAAAGAGGAATCATACAATGGCAAAAGAACTGGCAAAGACTTATGATCCCAGCGGGATCGAAGACCGGCTGTATCAGAAATGGCTGGATAAGAAGTACTTCCATGCGGAAGTAGATGAGAGCAAGAAACCGTTCACGATCGTGATCCCGCCCCCAAATATCACGGGGCAGCTGCACATGGGACATGCGCTGGACAATACCCTGCAGGATATCCTGATCCGTTTCAAACGTATGCAGGGCTACAATGCGCTGTGGCAGCCGGGCACGGACCACGCTTCCATTGCAACGGAAGTCAAGATCATCGAAAAACTGAAAGAGGAAGGCATTCGCAAGGAGGATCTGGGACGCGAAGGCTTTCTGGAGCGTGCGTGGGCATGGAGAAAAGAGTACGGCGGACGCATCGTATCCCAGTTAAAGAAGATGGGATCGTCCTGTGACTGGGACCGTGAGCGTTTCACCATGGACGAAGGCTGCAACAAGGCCGTAAACGAAGTGTTCGTAAAGATGTACGAAAAAGGCTACATCTACAAGGGTTCCCGTATCATCAACTGGTGCCCGGTATGTAACACTTCCATTTCCGATGCGGAAGTAGAGTATCAGGAGCAGGCCGGACATTTCTGGCACATCAAGTATCCGATCTTAAACGATGACGATACCGAGAGCGGAGAATACCTGATCTTTGCGACCACCCGTCCGGAGACTATGCTGGGTGATACTGCGGTGGCCGTACACCCCGAGGATGAGCGTTACAGGCATCTGATCGGCAAAAACCTGATGCTGCCTCTGATGAACCGCAAGATCCCGGTGGTGGCGGATGAATATGTAGACCGTGAATTCGGTACCGGTGTAGTAAAGATCACCCCGGGACATGACCCGAACGACTTTGAGGTGGGCAAGCGCCACGATCTGCCGATCATCAACATCATGAATGATAATGCAACGATCAATGCAAACGGCGGCAAGTATGAAGGCATGGATCGTTATGAGGCCAGAGAGGCTATCGTAAAAGAACTGGATACTATGGGCCTGCTGGTAAAGATCGAGGACCATGTACATAATGTAGGTACCCACGACCGCTGCAAGACGACGGTAGAGCCGCTGGTAAAAGCACAGTGGTTCGTAAAGATGGATGAACTGATCAAGCCGGCGCAGAAAGCGGTAAGAGAAGGCGAGATCCGTCTGGTACCGGAGAGCCTGCAGAAGACCTATTTCAACTGGACAGACAACATCCGTGACTGGTGTATCTCCCGCCAGTTGTGGTGGGGACACCGGATCCCGGCATATTACTGCGATAAGTGCGGTGAGACAGTTGTAGCAAAGGCGGCACCGGAGAAGTGCCCGAAGTGCGGTGAGACACATTTTACACAGGATCCGGATACTCTGGATACCTGGTTCAGTTCTGCGCTGTGGCCGTTCTCAACACTGGGTTGGCCGGAGCAGACGAAGGAACTGAAATACTTTTATCCGACGGATGTGCTGGTAACGGGCTATGACATCATCTTCTTCTGGGTCATCCGTATGATCTTCTCTGGGTACGAGCAGATGGGCGAGAAGCCGTTTAAGACGGTACTCTTCCACGGACTGGTAAGAGATGACAAGGGCCGTAAGATGAGTAAGTCTCTGGGCAACGGTATCGATCCGCTGGAGATCATCAAGCAGTACGGCGCCGATGCGCTGCGTCTGACTCTGGTGACCGGTAATGCGCCGGGTAACGATATGCGTTTCTACTATGAAAAGGTAGAGGCAAACCGTAATTTTGCGAATAAGATCTGGAATGCGTCCCGATTCATTATGATGAATATGGAAGAGACGCAGCCGGCCAAGCCGGAACTGGCAGATCTGAAGCCGGCGGACCGCTGGATTACTTCCCGTGTGAACCGTCTGATCAAAGATGTGACGGAGAATATGGAAAAGTACGAGCTGGGTGTTGCGGTACAGAAGATCTACGACTTTATCTGGGATGAGTTCTGCGACTGGTACATCGAGATGGTGAAGCCGCGTCTGTATGCGAAGGATGATGCGAAATCCCGCAATGCAGCGCTGTATACCTTAAAGACTGTGCTGATCGATGCACTGAAACTGCTGCATCCGTATATGCCGTTCGTAACAGAGGAGATCTTCTGCACATTGCAGGATGAGGAAGAATCCATCATGGTTTCCGACTGGCCGGTATATGATGAGACGAGAAACTTTGCGAAGGAAGAAGCAGAGATCGAGACTATCAAGGAAGCCATCCGCGGTATCCGTAATGTGCGTACCGAGATGAACGTGCCGCCTTCAAAGAAAGCGCAGGTATTCGTGGTATCCGATTCCGAAGAGAAACGTGCGGTATTTACCGGCAACAACGACTTCTTTAAGACCCTGGCTTATGCATCCGAGGTGATCGTACAGGCAGATAAGAGCGGTATTGCGGACGATGCGGTATCCGTAGTGATCGCGCATGTCAACATCTATATGCCGCTGGGTGACCTGGTGGATCTGGAGAAGGAACTGGAGCGTCTGAAGAAGGAAGAGCAGCGTCTGGAAGGCGAGCTGAAGCGTGTTAACGGAATGCTCTCCAATGAGAAGTTTGTTTCCAAGGCGCCGGAAGCCAAGATCGCAGAAGAAAAGGCGAAGCTGGAGAAGTACACCAAGATGATGGAACAGGTGAAGGCGCAGATCGCTAATCTGTCCAAATAATCCGGAAAGATTTATATTAAGTAAAAATTCACAAAAAATACAAAAAACGGGAAAAATTGATGCGGGGGCATTGATTTTTCCCGTTGATTTCTGTATAGTAATTTTGTATGTGTGAAAGTGGATTGATGAACGGAGCGGTCGAAGTTGATCATATTTGAGGAAGAGTTAAAAAAATTCAGCCGGAGTCTGGAGATAGCAGATACGGAAGATGCGGTATACAGTGAAGATCTGACAGATATGATGAGCGTTTTTATCAATCTGGCGAATGATTATGACGAGACGCCCGCAGATGTGGATGTAGAAGACGAATAGGAGATAAGGGGATGGAGTGTTACAATTGTGGTTTCCCCTTATCGGAGTTGGGCTATTGCACCAGCTGCGGAGCGGACGTGCGTAAATATAAAAAGATCATGTTTACGGCAAACCGTTTGTACAATGACGGTTTGGACCGCGCAAGTGTGCGGGATCTGTCCGGCGCGATCAAATCCCTGCGGGGGGCTTTGCGTTGTAACAAAAACCATGTAGATGCAAGAAATCTGCTGGGGCTTATTTATTATGAGATGGGCGAAGCAGTTGCAGCTTTTGTAGAGTGGGTGATCAGCAAGAACATCCGCCCGGAAAAGAACCTTGCAGATGAATATATCAATATGGTGCAGGCGGACAAGGGCCGGCTGGACACCATCGGGGCCACCTTAAAAAAGTTTAATGTGGCATTGGACCTTTGCAACCAGGGAGAGCGCAGTTACGATCTGGCAGTGATCCAGCTGAAAAAAGTACTGAGCCTGAACCCGAAATATGTAAAAGCGCGTAAACTGCTGGCTTTGTTATACCTGAATAAAGGGGATTATGACAAAGCACTGAAGGGCCTGGAAGCCTGCCGTGACATTGATTGCGGTGATGTGGACATGCTCCGGTATCTGCAGGAAGCGGAGCTGGGGCTGTATGGCGGTGATCCTTCCGGCGGAAAAAAACGCAGGGAGAAGAAGGAACCGGTTGCGGCGGTCAGCTTCAGCAGCGGTAATGATACGGTCATCCAGCCGGTAAGGCGCAGGGAGTCTATGGGACTGACGGCGTTACTGGAGATCGCGCTGGGAATCCTGGTCGGCGTTCTGGTTACGTATTTTCTGATCGTGCCGGCCCGGGAAGCGGCAGTCCGTACGCAGAGCAATGAGCAGCAGGCACTTCTGGGTGAGCAGATGGATGCCAAAAATGCCGAGATTGCCGATATGAATGCACGGATCCGCGAGCTGGAACAGACGATCACGGATCAGCGCCTGGAATTGGATGAATATACGGGAAGCAATGGCGTGCTTTCCGCAAACGATCATCTGCAGGCGGCGGCCAGCGCCTATCTGGACAGTACGGAAGGTGCACTGGCAGTGGAGCAATATCTGGGGATGATACCGGAATCATACGTGGAGACGGCTTCTCCGGAATTTAAGGAACTTTATGCGCAGCTGCAGTCGGCAATCGGTGACTCGGTGGCGGAGAATTATTATGATGCCGGACTGGAAGCATATCGGCAGCAGGATTATACGGTAGCGATCAGCAGTCTGGAAAAAGCCTGTACATATGATCCGGAGAACGATGATGCATTGTATTATCTGGGTGTATGCTATTATGACAGCGGTAACGTGACTGCAGCGGCAGAGAAGTTTAATCTGCTTCTGGCGCGTTTCCCGGAAAGTGCACAGGCGGATAAAGCCAGACAGCGTCTGGAAGAAATCGGGGAATAGGTATTTTTAAGAAACATCACTTCTTTTAAATCATACATTTTAGGAGGGAAGGAACAAAGATGAAGACAGTAAAGGTAAAGCAGAAAAAGAATGAGGAAAAGAAGGATATTGCCGGACGTATCGTCGGCCTCATCTTTCTGGCACTGCTGATCGCAGTAGGCTATTATATGTATGATATGTTCAGTCCTCTCAAGATTGATTCCAATACCACTGCCGGTGACTGGCATCATACTGCGGAGATGAATGAGAAAAAGACAGATCATTGGGTTTTTAACTCTGACGGAACCGCAATGCATTATAAGATGAATAATGAAACAAAGCTTCTGGAGGATAAGGTAACATATAATTATACGATCCGTATCGCTCAGGATACCTATCAGGAGTATATTGATCAGGGAATTCTGAAGAAGGCAGCGTCCGGCGGCTATGAGGATAAAAACGGTGTTAAGTATTCAACGCTGGATCCGGACAAAACACAGGCGGAAATGGTGCTGGTTACATCTAATGTAAGAAAATCCGAACAGGAAACTCTGACGATCCGTGTTACACATCTGAGTAAAGTAGAAATGGATGTTATTTTCATTTATGACCGTTTTAATACAACTACCACCCGTTTGACCAAGAATCTGTTCTAAGGGAAACAAAAAGAGAGAATACCCTTGCAGTCATGAAAGGCGAAGAGCCTGTGCGCAGGGGTATTTTTTTGCCTGCAAAGAAGTATAAAAAGAGGCTTGATAATGAGTTCGGAACAAACAAAGAAAATAAAAGGCGACAGGGCGAAGCAGTTCAAAGAGGGCCTTCGCGACGGCGTTCCCATTGCATTAGGATACCTGGCAGTATCATTTACTCTGGGGATCCAGGCGAAGGAAGCGGGGATGGGAATCACGGAAGCGACGGTGATGTCGCTGGTAAATCTGACTTCGGCGGGAGAAGCTGCGGCGCTTACGACCATCGGTTCCGCATCTTCCTATCTGGAAATGGCGGTTTCCCAGCTGATCATCAACCTTCGCTATATGCTGATGAGTTTTGCTCTGTCACAGAAGGTGGCACCGGAACTGGGAGTTTTGCATCGCATGTGTATGGCTTTTGGGGTGACGGATGAAATCTTCGGCATCTCGGTTGCACGGGAAGGACATTTGAACCCGTTTTATAACTATGGTGCTATGAGTATAACGATACCCGGATGGACGCTGGGAACATTTTTGGGAGTACTGATGGGAAATGTACTGCCGGATAGAGTGGTCAGCGCGCTTAGTCTGGCACTGTACGGGATGTTTCTTGCGATCATTGTTCCGAAGGCGAGAGAAGACAGGCATGTGTTGATCGCAGTGATCGTTGCAATGGCGGCCAGCTGGCTGTGTACAAAACTGCCTGTGATCCGGGAGATTCCCGCAGGAACGCAGATCATTCTGCTGACCGTGATCATCTCCCTGGCGGCGGCAGTGGCATTTCCGGTAAATGAGGAACAGGAGGCGAGCGAACATGAATGATCTGTGGCATAATGTATGGATCTATATTGCGATCATGGCGGTGGTGACCTATCTGATCCGTATGCTGCCGCTGACGCTGCTGCGTAAGGAGATCAAAAACCCGACACTCAAGTCATTTCTGTATTATGTGCCGTATGTGACGCTTTCCGTAATGACTTTTCCGGCGATATTGCATGCGACACAGAGTATCTACTCGGGTGCGGCAGGGTTCTTTACGGCGCTTTTGCTTGCCTATCGGAAAAAGAGTCTTCCGGTGGTGGCAGTATGTGCCTGCACGGTGGTCTTTGTGCTTGAACTGGCAGGAGTATGAGGCACTACAATACAGCTGTTTAGCATTCTCGGCTCGTAACCACGCAGCAAGTGCCTGGCTCGAGACTGAATAGCAGCAATGCAACTATAAGTTGCGGATTTGCTACCAATTCTTTCTTGCCAAACAATTATATATTTTATATAATGTGCTTGTTGCTGGAAAGTTCACAAAAATATCACAAATTAAGGAGGGATAGTAAAATGGATAATGAACAGGCAATTGAGGCATTAGCGGGGGCGTTCTCGGGAGTATCGATGATCATTTCACTCGTAGTTCTGGTGGTTCTGATCATAGCATTGTGGAAGGTCTTTGAAAAGGCCGGTGAGGCAGGATGGAAGAGTCTGATCCCGTTCTACAGTTCGTATATTCTGTTTAAGATTGCGTGGGGTAACGGTCTTCTGTTCCTGTTAATGTTTGTGCCTTGCGTAAATGTGGTTGTTTCTTTCATTGTGTTGTGGAAACTCTGCAAGGCATTTGATCAGGGCATCGGTATGTATCTGTTGATGCTGTTTGTAACACCGGTTGCATGGCTGATCCTTGGCTTTGGTTCCGCTCAGTACATCGGGCCGCAGTAAGGTTTTAAAGAGAGGATACGATTATGATGATCAAAGAACGAAATATTGCAGTATGTGTGGTACTTTCCATCGTAACCTGTGGCATTTATGGTCTTTACTGGCTGTATAAGATGGTGGAGGAAGCAGACTGTGTGACAGGCAATCCGAATCCGCAGCCGCCCATCGTGGTGATCCTGCTGGGCATTGTGACCTGTTCCGTCTATCTGATCATCTGGTTCTACAATACCGGGAAGCGCATGGATGAGATCAGCCTGCGGGAAGGCAAAGGAGAAGCAAACAACGGGATCCTGTTCCTGCTGCTCGCGATCTTCGGCCTGGCAATTGTAGACTATGTGCTGCTTCAGGATTTCCTGAACAAGCATGCAAATGCATAAGAAACGAATTTTCTGAAAACAAAAGAAAGGGTCCGGGGGGATATCTTCCGGACTCTTTTTTATCAGAAGGCGCAGGAATGCGCAGGAAACCCAAGTACTTGAAATTTTGGCGATTTCATGATATAAATATTGTGTTTTTGTTAACGTTCATTATTTAAAGATAAGAGAGTTTTTGAAGTGGAAGAGAATAAGAAGATTTATCATGTCGGGTTGGACATCGGTTCAACAACCGTAAAAGTAGTGGCCATTGATCCGGAGGGAAAGGTGGTCTATTCAGAGTACCGCAGACACCATGCTGAGGTACGTCAGGTATTGGAACAATTGCTGGGAGAACTGATGGATACCATCGGCAATGCCCAGTGTACCATAGAGATTACCGGAAGTGGCGGTCTGCAGCTGGCAGAGCGTCTGCAAATCCCGTTTGTACAGGAGGTTGTTGCGGTCGTTGGCGCAGTGCGTCAGCTGTATCCGCAGACGGATGTGATCATCGAGCTGGGCGGAGAAGACGCGAAACTCGTGTATCTGACCGGTGGTGTGGAACAGCGTATGAACGGTATCTGTGCGGGCGGTACCGGTGCATTTATTGATCAGATGGCATCCCTGATCCAGACGGATGCAGCAGGACTGGACCTGCTGGCAAAGGATGCGCATGCGAAGTATCCGATCGCAGCCCGCTGCGGCGTGTTCGCGAAGACGGATATCCAGCCGCTGATCAATGATGGTGTGGCAAGGGAAGATCTGGCGATCAGTATCTTCCAGGCAGTGGTGGATCAGACCATCTCCGGTCTGGCATGCGGCCGCCGTATCAAGGGCAGGGTGGCATTTTTGGGCGGTCCGCTGCATTTCCTGCCGAGACTCCGTGAACGTTTTGCGGATACCCTGCATCTGGGACCGGATGAGCAGATCGTGCCGGAAAACGGACATCTGTTTGCGGCGCATGGCGCGGCGATCCATGGTCAGCGCGGAGGGGCGGTCTCCCTGGGAGAGATCCGGGAGAATTTAAAACATGTGGGAACCGGCATGGAACTGGAGCATCTGCAGTGTCTGTTTGAAACAGAAGCAGATCTGGAAGCATTTCGTGAGAGACAGCGGAGCAATAAGGCGCCGGCAGGAGATATCAAAGAGTATCATGGCAACTGTTTTCTGGGCATTGACGGCGGATCCACGACAACCAAGATGGCGCTGCTGTCCGAGGACGGAAAGCTGCTGTATTCCTATTACGGAAATAACAAAGGTGACCCGGTCGGCTGCGTAAAGGAAGCCATCCGCGGTCTGGCGGAAGTGATGCCGAAGGATGCAAAGATCGCACATGCATGCTCCACCGGATACGGTGAAAAACTGTTAAAAGAAGCATTTGGTCTGGATGAGGGCGAGGTGGAGACCATCGCGCACTACTATGCAGCACGTTTTGTGGATCCGGAGGCCGACTGCATCATTGATATCGGCGGACAGGATATGAAGTGTATCCGTATCAAGAATGGCAGCGTGGACTCCATTCTGCTGAATGAGGCATGCTCTTCGGGATGTGGTTCCTTTATTGAGAACTTTGCAGATTCCATGGGGTATACGGCAAAGAGTTTCTCGGAACTGGCACTGAAGTCCAAGATGCCGCTGGATCTGGGAACCCGCTGTACCATTTTTATGAACTCCAACGTAAAGCAGGCACAGAAGGAAGGCGCAGCCGTTGAGGATATCGCAGCCGGACTGGCCTATTCCGTTGTGAAGAATGCGTTATTTAAAGTTATCCGTATGACGGATCCGAAACAGCTGGGCGAGCATATCATCGCGCAGGGCGGTACGTTCCTAAGTGATGCGATCTTACGCTGCTTTGAGCTGGTATCCGGACGTGAAGTGATCCGTCCGGCGGAGGCAGGACTGATGGGAGCCATGGGTGCTGCGCTGATCGCAAAAGAGCGCTGGACCGGCGGTGTATCTTCCATGCTTTCCTTTGAAGAGATCGCGGAGCTGACCTTTACTACTTCGCAGTCCAGATGTAAGGGATGCCAGAACCGTTGCCGCCTGACGATCGGTCAGTTCTCCAACGGTCACAGATATATTACCGGTAACCGCTGCGAACGTGTCGTGGGCGGCGGCGGAAAGAAGAATGATGCGCCGAATCTGTTTGAATTCAAGCGTAAGAGAATGTTTGACTACGAGCCATTGGAGGCAACACAGGCACCCAGAGGCGTGATCGGTATTCCGCGCGTTCTGAATATGTATGAGAATTATCCGTTCTGGGCGGAATTCTTTAAGCATCTGGGATTCCGGGTAGTGTTGTCGCCGTTCTCGGATCAGAAACTGTATCGTCTGGGTATGGACTCGATCCCGAGTGAATCCGAGTGCTATCCGGCGAAGATGGTGCACGGTCATATCACCTGGCTTGTGGAGCAGGGCGTGGACCGGATCTTCTACCCTTGTGTTTATTATGAACGAAAAGAAAATGCGAATGCGCAGAATCACTATAACTGCCCGATGGTCATTTCCTATCCGGAAAATGTCCGCAACAATATGCAGATCATTACGGAGAAGAACATCAACCTGATCTCGCCGTTTATCGCATTCACCGATGAGCAGGTGCTGACGAAGTGTCTGGAAAGCGTAATGCAGGACAACTTTGAGATCAGTAAAAAAGAGGTCCGGGAAGCGGTACATATCGGCTGGGAAGCATTGTTAAAGTGCAAGGCGGACATCACGGAGGAAGGCCGCAAGACGGTGGCGTGGCTGAAGGAACATAAAGCACATGGTATCGTACTGGCCGGACGTCCGTATCATCTGGATCCGGAGATCAACCACGGTATTCCCGAGATGATCCAGGGACTCGGTTTTGCGGTATTGACGGAAGACAGCGTAGCTGCACTGGCGGATGTGGAGAGCGGTCTGCGTGTGACGAATCAGTGGACCTACCATGCAAGACTGTATGCTGCAGCGGAGTATGTGGCGACACAGGAGGTACTGGATCTGATCCAGCTCAACTCCTTCGGCTGTGGTCTGGATGCCGTAACGGCGGACCAGGTACGTGAACTGCTGGAAAAGAGAAACCGTCTGTATGCGCTGCTGAAGATCGATGAGATCAGCAACCTGGGCGCGGCACGTATCCGTGTGCGTTCCCTGGCAGCAGCGATCCGTTCGAGAGACTGCGGTCCGCAGACAAAAGTGACTCCGGTGGAATATCCGAGAGTGGAATATACGAAAGAGATGAACGACGCGGGATATACGATCCTGTGTCCGGAAATGTCACCGCATCATTTCGAACTGGCCAAAGCGGCATTCGAAACCTGCGGTTATCGTCTGGCACTGATGAAGAACGAAAACCACAACGTCATCGATATGGGACAGCGCTATGTCAATCATGATGCATGCTATCCGGCGATGATCGTGACCGGTCAGATCATGGATGCAGTGTCTTCGGGAGACTATGATACGAAGCGGCTGGCCGTGATGATGGTACAGACCGGCGGCGGCTGCCGTGCGTCCAACTATGTGGGCTTTATCCGTAAGGCGCTGAAGGAAGGCGGCTACGGACATATCCCCGTGATCTCGCTGAATGTGAACGGTATGGAGACCAACTCCGGCTTCACGCCGTCCGTGACCCTGCTGTATAAGGTGATGCAGGCGGCTATGTTTGGTGACCTGATGGCCAATATGCGCTATCATGCCAAGGCATATGAGGTGGAAGAGGGCGCAACGGAGGCGATGTATGACAAGTGGCAGAAGAAGTGCATCGAATCCATCAAGCAGCACAGCAGTATGCATACCTTCTATAAACTCTGCCGTCAGATGGTGAACGACTTTGATTCGATCGAGCTGCGCACGGATATCGTAAAACCGAAGGTCGGTATCGTGGGCGAAGTGCTTGTGAAATATATGCCTCTTGCCAATGAGCATCTGGCAGACCAGCTGGAGAAGGAAGGGGCCGAAGTGGTCATGACCGAAATGGTTACATTCCTGGAATACTGCTTCTCCGGTGCGATCTACCGCGGACAGAAACTGGGTAAGAGTAAGAAAGCAGCTATGGCGGCGCGCTTTGGTCTCGGGCTGGTAGACAGCATCAAGAAGAAGACTGATAAGATGCTGGAGGAAAGCAAACACTTTACCCCGGCGGGACGCCTGAGCCAGATCAAGAATTTTGCAATGGAGATCCTGCAGCAGGGGAACCAGACCGGTGAGGGCTGGTATCTGCCGGGCGAGATGATCGAGCTGATCCATCAGGGCGTGAACAACATCGTCTGCGTGCAGCCCTTCGGATGTCTGCCGAATCATATCGTAGGCAAGGGCGTTACCAAAAAGGTCAAGGAGAAGTATCCGGAGGCCAATATCGTAGCGATCGATTACGATCCTTCCGCAAGTAAGGTAAACCAGCTGAACCGTCTGCGTCTGATGCTGGAGGTAGCGCAGGAAACACTGCGAAACGAAAAAGTGAAATAAAAGAAAACTGGTGAATAAAACCAGAAGGGAGATGAATCGGTTGAGCAAGCAGCAGAGAAGAAACATCATCATCGTATCGATTCTGTTTCTGGCAGCGATCATTGCAGGGATTGTAATGATGCCGCAGCCGGAAAAGCATGAAACGATCAAGGCTGCCATGCGTGACGCTGTTCTGCACGACGAGAATAAGATCGATTTCTTTGGTTTTGCCGTGGATCCGTCCCTGGTATCCGGCTACATTGTTACGGGTGTATTGCTGTTTATTGCACTGCTGATCCGGGTTTTTGCCATCCCGAAGTTTCAGATGGTCCCGGGGAAGTTTCAGTTCCTGATCGAGCAGTGGGTAGGCATCTTTGACAGTCTGGCAAAGACCAACTCCCCGCACAAAAACGGCGCACTGGGCGCATATATCTTTGGGGCAGGCACCTATATCTTTGCCGGCACCATGTTTGAACTCTTCGGTATTCAGGCGGTTACCATCGAAGGGCACAGTATTTCTCTGCCGGCACCGCTGGCCAATATCAACGGTGCGATCTGTATGGGCTTTCTGTCCTATCTGTTTATTTTATCCGGCGGTATTTTAGTAAATAAAGTAAAAGGTGTGGGAAAGACTCTGAAGGAGTTTTCCCTGCCGGTTTCCATGACCTTCCGTTTGTTCGGTGCACTGCTTTCCGGTATGCTGACGACGGAACTGGTTTACTATTACCTGAAATTGAGCTTTGTACTGCCGGTGATCGTCGGACTCCTGTTTACCGTGCTGCATGCATTGATCCAGGCCTATGTCCTGACGATGCTGACCAGCGTATATTACGGTGAGGTGACCGAGGTCAGCGAAGAAAAACCGAAAAAGAAGAAAAAGAAAAAAGATGTAGAGATTACAGAAGAAGCAGCATAAAAGAATAGATAACGGAGGATAAAAAAATGAAACAGTTAAAGAAGATGGCAGTTATGTTGGCAGCAGTGATCCTGCTCATCGGTGCGGTGGCATCGGCAAGCGCGCTGCAGGCAAAAGCGGCGGACAGCGCGGAGACCGCGGTGACAGCGGAGGCCGGCGCGGATAACAGCACCGGAATGAAGGCGCTGGCAGCTTCCATCGCGATCGGTCTGGCGGGTATCGGCGGTACCATTGCCATGGGTATGGCGATCGCAAAGTCCAACGAAGGCGTGGCAAGACAGCCGGAAGCGGCAGGCAAGATCCAGACGCAGCTGATGCTTGGTCTGGTATTTATCGAGACCGTTGTTATTTACGCATTGATCGTAGCGATCCTGATCGTCTTCGTATTATAAAAAAGGTCTATTATTGAACGATTCGGAGGTTTTGTGTTATGCCGTTGGGAATTGACTTTACACAGATATTGTTGCATTTATTCAATGTGATCATACTGTTTGTCGGTCTATACATCCTGCTGTATGCGCCGGTAAAGGCGTTTATGCAGAAACGCAGCGATTACTATGCGGATCTGGAAAAGGATACCAAAGCCGCATTGGAAGAAGCAAATGCAAAAAAAGCAGAGTATGAGGAAAAGCTGGCAGCCGTGGAACAGGAGATCGAGGAGCAGCGCAAAGCGGCCAACAGTGAGATCGCAGCGATGAAGCGGGAGCAGAGCGAGGCAGCCAAAGAGGAAGCCAGAAAGATCCTGGAGAGCGCCAGAGAAAACGGTGAAAAGCAGAAGATGATGATCATCAGCGGTGCTCGTGAGGATATTACGCATATGATAGAAGAAGCAACCCGCAAGGTCATGGCGGGAGAAGCGTCTGCAGATCCCTATGAGGATTTTATCCGGAATGCGGAAAGGAGCCGTGCAAATGGCCACAAGTAAGATACAAAAAGCCGTTCTTTATGCTGCAAAGGAGCCTTCTGAGCAGCAGCAGGAAAGGCTTTTGCAGTTTTTGGAAGAAAAATACGGCAAGACATATGAACTGGACTGGCATGAGGATGTGAGTACCGGCAATGGCTTTCGGCTGGTAGTGGGCGATGAAGTGTATGACCACACCAAGGAAGGCCGCTTTTTGCAGTTAAAAGAACTGCTGGGTGAGCTGGCGTTGAAGGATGATACGGAAGATGTGATCTCCCTGTACCGATCCTCCATTGACAGCTGGAATGCCGAGACGGTGGCGGAAGAAGAAGGCACGGTACTTTCGGTTGGTGACGGTATCGTGTTTATCGACGGTCTGGGCGGTGCGGAATACGGCGAGATCGTGGTATTCGAGTCCGGTGTAAAGGGAATGTTTCAGGATATCCGCCAGGATACCATGGGCGTGATCCTGTTTGGCGATGACAGTGAGGTGCGCGTGGGCAGCCGTGTGCGCCGCACGAAAAAAACGGCCGGTATCCCGGTGGGCGATGCCTTTCTGGGACGTGTGGTCAATGCGCTGGGCGAGCCGATCGACGGAATGGGACCGATCGCGGCATCCGATTACCGCATCGTGGAAGCGCCGGCGGCAAGCATTATCGAACGGCAGTCCGTAGATACACCTATGTACACGGGACTGCTTACGATCGACTCGATGTTCCCCATCGGACGCGGACAGAGAGAGCTGATCATCGGGGACCGGCAGACCGGCAAGACGACGATCGCGCTGGATACGATCCTGAACCAGAAGGGGAAGGACGTGATCTGCATCTATGTGGCGATCGGACAGAAAGCCGGCAGCATCGCGCAGCTGGTCGGAAATCTGAAGAAAAAGGGCGCTATGGATTATACGGTCGTTGTCAGTGCAACGGCCAGCGAACCGGCACCCATTCAGTATATCGCGCCTTATGCGGGAACTTCGCTGGGAGAGTACTTTATGTATCAGGGCAAGGATGTGCTGATCGTTTACGATGATCTCTCAAAGCACGCGATCGCTTACCGCGCCTTATCCCTGCTGCTGGATCGTTCCCCCGGACGTGAGGCGTATCCGGGTGATGTCTTTTATCTGCATTCCAGACTGCTGGAACGTTCGGCACATCTGTCGGATGCGCTGGGCGGCGGCAGTATGACGGCACTGCCGATCGTAGAGACGCAGGGCGGCGATGTATCGGCGTATATCCCGACGAACATCATCTCCATTACGGACGGGCAGATCTTCCTGGAGAGCGACCTGTTCTTCGCAGGACAGCGGCCTGCCGTAAATGTCGGCCTTTCCGTATCCCGTGTGGGTGGTGCGGCGCAGACCAAAGCAATGAAAAAGGCAGCCGGTTCGATCCGCCTGGATCTGGCACAGTATCGCGAGATGGAGATCTTTACACAGTTTTCCAGTGATCTGGATGAAGCCACCCGAAAACAGCTGGTCTACGGACAGGGACTGATGCAATTGCTGCGGCAGCCGCAGGGCAGCCCGTTCTCACTGCACGAGCAGGTGGTGATCCTGGTGGCGGCGACGGCGCATGTGATGCAGGATGTGGATCCGTTAAAGATCACGGAGTTCCGCAAGGCGCTGCTTTCCTATTTTGAACAGAAGAAACGGGCATTGATGCAGAAGATCGATGAAGAGGGCACGATGTCGGATGAGCAGAAGGCAGAGATCATAGAGACGGCAAAGGAGTATCTTGAGCTGTGGCAAACGGCAGAGAAATAAAAAACCGTATCGGCAGTGTACGAAATACAAGAAAGATCACGAATGCGATGTATCTGATCTCGTCGTCCAAGCTGCGTAAAGCCAGAGCGGAACTTGCCAAAACAAGACCGTTCTTCCGGGCAACGGAGCACGAGATCAAGCGGATTTTCCAAAGTACTTCGGAAGTGGAGTCGCAGTATTTCTACCCGTCCTCCGGACCGACCAAAGCAGAGACCGTGGCGTTTCTGGTGATCACTTCAGACCGCGGGCTGGCAGGTGCATACAACTATAATGTGATCCGGCGCGCAGAGACGGAGATCCGCAAACGGGAAAAGGTACGGCTCTTTGTGATCGGTGATTACGGCCGCCGGTATTTTAAGCATCATAACGGACCGGTGGAGGAAGCGTTTTTCTATACGGCGCAGGATCCGACCTTCCGCAGAGCCAGGGAGATCAGTTACAAACTGCTGACAGAGTACACCGAAGGGCGGGCAGATGAGATCCGTATCATCTACAGTGATATGGAAAACGATATGGTCAGTACCGTCAAATGTGTGCGTGTGCTTCCCTTTGAGCGAAAGATGTTTCTTTCGGAGGAAGAGGCGGAGAACAGTTCCGACCAGATGTACAAGTTTGAACCTTCGGCCTCCAAAGTGCTGGATCAGATGATCCCGTCTTATGTGGCAGGTTTCATCTACGGTGCGATGGTCGACAGTTTTTCGGCGGAGCAGAATGCCAGAATGAATGCGATGCATACGGCGACCGAGAATGCGGATGAATTGATGGGAGATCTGCAGATCGAATACAACCGCGTGCGGCAGTCGGCGGTCACGCAGGAGATCACTGAGGTGGCATCCGGGGCCCGGGCGCAGAAGAAAAAGAAGAAGAAAAAATTCTAGTATATTTTGATGGATTAGTCTTTGATAAGAGGAGATATTGCTGTGCATACAGGAAAGATCATACAGGTTTCGGGACCTGTGGTGGATGTACAATTTGCAAGAGGACAGATGCCGAAGCTGCGGGAAGCGCTGACTGTGGATACCACGGGCGGGCAGCGTGTGATGGAGGCGGCGCAGCTGATGGAAGACAACATCGTGCGCTGTATCATGCTGTCTAAGAGTGAAGGCCTGCGGCGCGGCATGGAAGTCACGGCGACCGGGGACTGCATACAGGTACCGGTCGGGGATCCGACCATCGGCAGGATGTTCAATGTGCTCGGAGAGACGATCGACGGTGGGGAGACCATCCCGGCAGAGGCAGAGCGCTGGGGTATTCACCGCCTGGCACCGGCATTTGCGGAACAGAGCGTATCCGTAGAGATCCTGGAAACCGGCATCAAGGTCATCGATCTGCTGGAGCCGTACGCGAGAGGCGGTAAGATCGGCCTGTTCGGTGGTGCGGGAGTCGGCAAGACCGTACTTATCCAGGAGCTGATCCACAATGTGGCAATGGAACACGGCGGTTACTCCATCTTTACCGGGGTAGGAGAGCGCAGCCGGGAGGGGAACGACCTGTGGAATGAAATGAAGGAAAGCGGTACGATCGACAAGACCGCGATGGTATTCGGACAGATGAACGAATCGCCGGGTGTGCGTATGCGTGTGGCGCTGACCGGTCTGACCATGGCGGAATATTTCCGTGATGTACAGCATAGAGATGTACTTTTGTTTATCGATAACATCTTCCGTTTTGTGCAAGCGGGCTCGGAAGTATCTACACTGCTGGGGCGTATGCCTTCCGCGGTAGGTTACCAGCCGACACTGGCGCAGGAAATGGGACAGCTGCAGGAACGTATCACATCTACCAAGGACGGCTCCGTTACTTCCGTGCAGGCAGTTTATGTACCGGCGGATGACCTGACGGACCCGGCGCCGGCGACGACCTTTACCCATCTGGATGCGACGACGGTACTTTCCCGAAAAATCGCCGAACAGGGCATCTATCCGGCGGTGGATCCGCTGGCTTCCACATCCCGTATCCTGGAAGCGGATATCGTGGGGAAGGAGCATTACGAGACAGCGCGTACGGTGCAGGAGTATCTGCAGAAGTATAATGACCTGCAGGATATCATTGCTATTCTGGGGATGGACGAATTGTCGGATGAGGACAAACTGGTAGTATCCCGTGCAAGAAAGATGATCCGTTTCCTGTCACAGCCCATGTTTGTGGCAGAGAAATTTACCGGAACCCCGGGCGTGTATGTACCGGTGGCAGAGACGGTACGCGGTTTTCAGGAGATCATCTCCGGTATTCACGATGATCTGCCGGAAGCGGCATTTTATAACGTGGGCACTATCGATGATGCCATCAACAAAGCAAAGACCTTATAAGGACGGAGTCAGTAACGGATTGAATACATTTCATCTGAAAATCTATGAATCGGACAGCGTTTTTTATGAGGGGGAAGCCGAGATCGTGGTGATCCCTGTGGAAGACGGGGAATACGGCGTGATGGCCGGGCATGAGAATGCCGTGGTTGCCGTGATGCCGGGGATCATGCATTACCGCCCTGTGGATGGAGAGATGCAGTATGCTTCGGTCGGTAACGGCATGCTCCGTGTGGAAAAAAACGACGTGCTGGTGCTGGTGGAAACCGCAGAGCGGCCGGAGGAGATCGACGAGGCACGCGCGCGGGCAGCGGAAGAGGAAGCCAGAGAGGCAATGTTGCAGAAGAAGAGTTATCAGGAGTACCGGATCGCGGAGATCCAGCTGGAGAGAGAACTGGCACGACTGAAACTGATGGACTACCGGGACAAAATATAGACAAATACAGGAGATTATGATAGAATTTCTCTACATAATCAGAAATCGGAGGGCATTCTTATGGCAGATCTGGACAGACAGGCAAGCGAACTGGAAACATTAATGCATTCTTTATCTTTTGCGGATGAGGGTGCCGGTGTGGTACAGACAGCGAATACGACTATGCGTCAGAAGGATATCGATTTTCTCGTGGCGATCCTGCAGGAATTACAGGAATACCGTGAGGTCGGAACCGTAGAAGAATGCCGTGCATATAAAGAAAAGGCACTTGGCTGAGCATTGTCATGTTTTGCCGTAGAGATCGATTGTAAGAGAGAAGGACAGAAAGGGCAGGGGTGAAACATATCCTGCCTTTTTCATGCACACTCGCGCATAAGGAATATGTTGCTATCGCAACCGCGCTCGGCGCGAGCGTTCTGCAAGCAGAACGCTATTTTAAGTTTATAGGAGAATAGATGTCGGCACAGTTGAAGAAATCCCTGGTGGTACAGGGGAGCATTTTGGCAATCGCAGGTCTGATCACAAAAGTGATCGGTTTTATTTACCGTATCCCCATGGCGAATATCCTGGGGAATGTCGGCAACGGGCTGTATTCCGTGGCTTTTGGTATCTACAATATCGCGCTGACCTTATCTTCCTATAGTATGCCGCTGGCCGTAAGCAAACTGATGAGCGCACGTCTTGCAAAAGGACAGTACAAAAATGCCTATCGTCTGTTCCGCTGTGCACTGATCTTTGCGATCATTACCGGAAGCATTGCATGCTGCGTGCTTTTTTTCGGAGCAGAGTTTCTGGCAGCAGCATATAAAAAGCAGGGATTGGAATATCCGCTGCGCGTACTGGCGCCGACGGTCTTTGTGGTAGCTCTTCTTGGCACCTGCCGGGGGTTCTTTCAGGGGCATCGTAATATGGTGCCGACTGCCGTATCACAGGTGATCGAACAGATCGTGAATGCGGTCGTGAGTGTGGTGGCGGCTTCGGCTTTTGCAAAGATCGCAATGACACGTGTCGGGGGAGCCGAAGGGAATATTCCCGCAGCAGCTGCGGCAGCAGGCGGTACGCTCGGGACTTTTGCCGGAGCGTTTACTGCATTACTGATGTTTGTGGTGATCTCGCTCCGACGACAGAAAGCGCGGAAGATCGAATTGAGCGGGGATGATCTTGCGGATGAAGATTATGCGCTGATCACCAGAGCGATCCTTTTGACGGTTTTTCCGGTTATCTTAAGCCAGACGATCTATCAGATCGGCTACACACTGGATGATTATATTTTCCCGAATCTGATGATGGCCAAAGGGTTTACAGAGGACGATGCGACCTGTATGCAGGGTGTCTTTAATACCCAGTACAACCAGATGGTAAATCTGCCGGTTGCGATCGCAACGGCCATGGCCTCGGCGACACTGCCCAGTATCGTTGCGTCTTTTGCAAAAGGCGAGATGGACCATCTGAAAGAAAAGATCTCTTCTGTGCTGAAACTGAATATGCTGATCGCAATCCCGGCAGCGGCAGGCCTGACGGCATTGGCAGAGCCGGTGATGGGAGTGCTGTTCCCGAGGCTCGGCGAATATATGTCCATGGCTGTGATGCTGTTGCGGACCGGTTCGATCGCAGTCGTGTTTTATGCGCTGTCCACATTAACGACATCGATCCTGTAGGGAAGCGACCGCATGCGGCTTCCGGTGATCCATTCTGCGATCTCGCTTTCGCTCCATGTGATCATTGTAGCCTGCTGTGTAAAGTATACGGATCTTGGGGTGTACAGTCTGATCGTCGGCAATGTGACATTTCCGCTGCTGGTTTGTACGCTGAACTGTCGCAGTGTGGCCAAACGGGTGGATTACCGCTTTGCGTGGATGAATACTTTTATCAAACCGGCTGTGGCAGCGATCGTTATGGGCGGGGCGGCATTCGGGATCTATATGGCGCTTACGGATGCACTCGGCATGCTTGTTGCAATGATCGTGGCAATGGCTGCAGCAGTGGCAATCTATGGCGGCATGCTTTTGGTACTGAAGGCGGTGACCATGGATGAATTGAAAGCGATGCCGCTGATCGGCAAATTTTTCCGGAAACGAAACTAAACTTGCCTTTTTCGGAAATGAAAACTTGCCTTCTTCTTGAGGAGAAGGTGTCGCCGCAGGCGACGGATGAGGTGGATAAATATGAAACTCAGCGATTTAAAACAGGGCGAAAAAGCAAAAATCACAGAGGTTGGCGGAGAAGGGGCTCTCCGCCAGCATTTTTTGGATATGGGACTGATCCCGGGGGCAGAGGTTGAACTGGTAAAATATGCGCCGATGGGGGATCCGGTGGAGTTCCGGGTATACGGCTATGAACTGACCCTGAGGCTTGCAGATGCGGAGAGGATCACGGCGGCTGCAGTTCTCAAAGTTTCTCCGGAAGGAGAAGTTCTGAAGCCACTCAGAGCCGCGGCGGGCTCCCGCGATCACAGATCGCGGGCAAAAGCGGAGCATCCGGGTCTGGGAGAAGAAGGACGTTATCATGAAAAGGAGACGGAGAATCCGCTGCCGGAGGGTACCCCGCTGACGTTTGCTCTGGTCGGTAATCAGAACAGCGGTAAGACCACGCTGTTTAACCAGCTGACCGGATCCAACCAGCATGTGGGTAACTTCCCGGGTGTTACGGTAGACCGTAAGGACGGGGAGATACGCGGGCAGAAGGGGACACTCATCACGGATCTGCCGGGCATATATTCCATGTCCCCCTATACCAGTGAAGAGATCGTTTCCAGGGATTTTGTCCTGAAAGAAAAGCCCAAGGCGATCGTAAATATCGTGGATGTGACCAGCATCGGGCGTAACCTGTATCTGACGATGCAGCTGCTGGAGATGGGGGTGCCGATGGTGGTAGCGCTCAATATGATGGACGAAATGATCGGCAACGGCGGCTATGTGGACATCAATGCGATGGAAGAGATGCTTGGTGTGCCGGTGGTACCGATTTCGGCGGCGAAGAACGAAGGCGTAGATGAGCTGGTGCATCATGCAATGCATGTGGCAAAATATCAGGAAACGCCGAAGGTACAGGATTTTTGTGACAGTACGGATCATGGCGGCGCCGTACACCGCTGCATCCATGCCGTAATGCATCTGATCGAAGATCATGCGGAAAATGCAGGGATCCCCGTGCGTTTTGCGGCAGCCAAACTGATCGAAGGCGATAATCTGCTGTTGGAGCAGTTGTCTCTGGAGCAGAACGAAAAAGAGATGCTGGAGCATATTGTGCTGCAGATGGAAACGGAGCGCGGCATGGATCACAGCGCGGCTATGGCAGAGATGCGCTATGCCTATATCAACAAAGTTTGTGAGCGCTGCGTGGAAAAACCGGCAGAGAGCAGGGAACATATCCGCAGCCGGAAGATGGATAAAGTGCTGACCGGAAAATATACGGCGATCCCGGTGTTTGTGCTTGTGATGGCGGCCGTGTTCTTCCTGACCTTCGGATTGATCGGGCCGTTTCTGCAGGACCTGCTGGCAGCGGGGATCGGAAAACTGGGGGAACTGGCGGACGGCATGATGGAAGCTGCGCAGGTCAACAGTGCCGTGCGCAGCCTGGTGATCGACGGTATCTTTGAAGGCGTCGGAAGTGTGGTGAGTTTCCTTCCCGTGATCGTGACGATGTTCTTCTTCTTATCTTTGCTGGAAGACAGCGGTTATATTGCGCGTGTGGCCTTTGTGATGGATAAACTGCTGCGTAAGATCGGTCTGTCCGGACGGAGCATTGTGCCGATGCTGATCGGTTTCGGCTGTACGGTGCCGGCGGTCATGTCCACGCGTACCCTGCCTTCCGCGAGAGACCGTAAGATGACGATATTGCTCACGCCGTTTATGTCCTGTACGGCGAAACTGCCGGTCTACGGCTTCTTTATCAGCGCCTTTTTCCCGGAGTACAGCTGGATGATCATTACCGGATTGTACCTGCTGGGGATCGTGACGGGGATCATCGTATCGCTGCTGTTCAAAAAGACATTGTTCAAAGGGGAAGCAGTCCCCTTTGTGATGGAACTGCCGAATTACCGTATGCCCGGAGCGAAGAATGTGCTGCAGCTTTTGTGGGAAAAGGCGAAAGACTTTTTACAGAGGGCTTTTTCTGTGATCCTGATCGCAACGATCGTAGTCTGGTTCTTAAAGAGTTTTGACCTGCGTTTCGAACTGGTGGAGGATGCACATGAGAGTATTCTGGCGATGATCGCCGGACTGTTCGTGCCGCTGATGCAACCCCTCGGAATGGGGGACTGGCGTATCATCACAGCACTGGTGAGCGGTTTTATGGCGAAGGAAAGCATGGTTTCCACAATGGAAGTGCTTTTTGCACCGGATGGTGTGGCCGGAGCGATCCCGAATGCGACGGCGGCAGCAATGCTGGTGTTCTCACTGCTCTATACCCCCTGTGTGGCGGCGGTGGCATCCATCCGCCGGGAACTCAGCACTAAATGGGCGGTGTGTATCGTATTATGGCAGTGCGGCATCGCATGGATAGCGGCGCTTTTGGTAAAACTGATCTGTGCGTTTTTGTGAAAAGGACAAAAAAGACTTTTGCCACTCCGGATAGCCAACATGACAAGACGGATTGGTGGAAGTCTTTTTTAATTTCGTTTAGTATGGGAATATGTATAGTAAACGAAATTCCCATTGCGTTTAACTATAAAATCGGTCATATGCACACAAAACAGGAGCAGGAATCTGCAGGATGAGAACGGAAAATACAAAGAAAAAAACAGAGAATAAGATCGTATATTCGGAATATGACAGCCGGAAAGTGACGGAGGCGTTGGACTATGTTCTGGATCTTCGGGATGCTTATCTTTGGGGGACAGTTTTTAAATGGTGTAAATTGGGGTACGTACGCAGTGATGAGGCTTATCCGGTATCCGAAAAAAACGAAAGAAACAGGACGAGCAGTGTATGGCGTGTCTTGGGAAAACTATACTGGAATGCATTCGTCTGTATCGTCGGCTGGTTCGTTACGATGATCCTGTATGCCCGGTGGTCTGAAGCATACATATATGATCCCGGAGGTCTCTGGTTCATGGCAGCGCTGTTTATCGTACTCTGGGTCTGCATTTATAAGGAGTCGATGAAGAGGATCCGGATTCCGGTCATTCAAACGAGGAGAAAACGGGATATTGAATTTTTGGGAAAAGAAGGTGGCAGGAAAAAAGGAGCAGGATACAGGCTTGGAAAGTTTGTGTTGCGAAAAAGTACATGGCATGCTTTGTTGTGCACGGTGTTGCTCTGGTATGTGATAATGTATGTTTTCATTCCGGAGACAGGAGATTTTTTCAAAGACGTATTGAGTTCGGCAGTCGTTTATGCGGTTGTTTTTATTGTTTATCAGGGGTTATTGGGAAGAAAACGTTTTGAGATTCATGATCTGCCGGATCCGCTTGCGGTGTTTTGGGAGGACCGGGCAGATGTCAAAGCACATCTGTGGACCACAGAAGAATTCTGCGGTCTGTCCGGCAACAGGGTGTTACGGAAACTGGAAGCGGAACAGTTTGAGGAAAACCTGGTTCATACCAATGTAAAATATAAGGGCGTGCGGTATCACGCAAGAAATCTTCTGGAGTATGCATGTGAGCTTTCCATGCTCCGCTGCCTCTGCCTGTTATCTGAAGAGGTGAGGAGATTTGCGGAACGGTGTGGAGGCGATGAAGGAAAGATCGAATTCGAAGTATACTATGTAGAAAAAGAGGGGTTATATAAAGGTTATCTGAGCGGATCTGTCATGGGGGAGCAGGACACCGTTGTTCCGGTAGAAACACAATCGGTTCACATGGATTTTGTACTGCCTTCTCCGGTCGGAAAAAAGATGCTGCGGGAATTATACAGGAGTGGCAGGCTGCGGCTGGATGTATGGGACAGATCTTTTGAAAAGACAGGAAAATACCTGGAAGAAAACAAAGGAAGAATGCAATATGATCTGAAGAAATACGGAAGCCGTGAGAATTCGAAGGCATTTCAATTGACGGACAGAACGGATATTTTCACAGGTATCGAAGAAGAAGAAAATTAAAAACTGATTTTCGGCATGACTTTAGTCATATTATCGTTGTGTCTTTTTTCACTGGAAAATATAAGGCTTTTGAGTATAATGTTATAAGTGTTGTTATAACGTATTGTTACGACCAAAGGACACCACGTTCGGAGGAAAAAAAGAAAAGGAGTAATCAGGGAAATATGAAAACACTTATAGTTTACACGTCACAGACGGGATTTACAAAAAAATACGCCAGATGGATCGCAGAGCGGACGAATGCGGATCTGCTGGATCTGAAGGATGCACAGAAAAAGGATGATGTATTTTTCGCAAAGTATGATGCGATCGTATACGGCGGATGGGCGATGGCGGAGAAACTGGTCAAGGCAAAATGGTTTTTGGATAAAGCACCTTCATGGAAAAAGAAACGTCTGGCAGTATTCTGCGTCGGCGGAAGTACCAATGATAATCCGCAGGCAGAAAAAATGCTGCAGAACATGCTTACCGATGAGCAGCGGAAATATATAAAAGCATTCTATTGCCAGGGAGGTTATAATTACGAAAAGATGAGTGTGCCCTGCAGGATGGCAATGAAGATGTTTGTATCTGCTCTTAAGAAAAAGAAAGATGCGAGTGATAAGGACAGGGAACTGGCAGAGATGATCTCTTCTTCCTGTGATTTCTCGGATATTAAGTATACGGACCCTATAGTGGATTATCTGAAAGACAGCGTCAGTCTTTCGGCATGATCCGTATAATGAGGTAAGTACTATGTGACGAAAGTCACATATAAAAAGTGTCTTTTGTCACTACACCGGTGAATGAATAGGGATTATAATATTTTGTTATAACGACTGTTATAGTGCGATGGATACAGATCATTCACTCGGGAGGATGGCACAGATGACACCTATGGGATATGGGAAGAGTTCACTGGGAACCTGTTTTGGGGTATTTATTATCCTGGGTGGGGTCTGGCTGAAAACAACGCTGGTGAAAAGCGGCGTAGATGAGGCGGGTGTCAGATACATCCTGATCGTTGTCGCGGTATCGGCGTTTCTTTTTTTTATGATGGATCTGACAAACAATGTGAAGAACCGGAAAAATATCGAGCATATGCATCGTATGCTTGAGTATCCTGCGGTGAAAGGAAAGATCGCAGAGGTAAAAAAATACCGTTATAATTATGGAATCGGTGAAGAGATCACATCAGATGAATACCGGTATCACTGTTACGTATACCGGGTTGTAGCATCTTTTTATGATGAGAAAAACGGATGTGAGAAAAAGATCGTTTCCGAAGTGTATGCCAGGGATCCCAGACGTTGGACTTTATCGGACCGGGTTGACATTCATTATTCTCCGGACGGAGAGTATTGGATCGAACTGGATGCAAAGCAGAAATAAATAATGTGACTAAAGTCATAGCAATAATATGTCTTTTTTCACTACAAACCCTTCCGCCGTTTGTATATAATGCGCTTAACATAGTTGATGCAGCAACAATGCAAACGGAGGAAATATAATGAAAAGACAAAACAACAAAGGATTCTCGCTGGTTGAACTGATCATTGTGGTCGCGATCATGGCAATACTGATCGGTGTGCTGGCACCTCAGCTGATCCGTTATATCGAAAAAGGAAAAGTATCTGCGGATACACAGTTTTGCGATACGATGCATAGCGCGATCACCTATGCTCTTATGGATCATGATGTTCAGATGGCAACGGATGGCAGTACATATTGGATCAATGAACTCACAAAGCCGTATCCCGGATATACATTGCCACTGTGTGATATCAATACCAGTCCGCTTCCGGTTCAATACAGACATTGTAAGTTTACGGAAACCGTAGCAGAGGTGATGGGATTTAATCCCTGGGATTGCACGCCGGAAGAACTGGGGCTTATGTCGACGCCGATGTCCGGATACGTTTTGGAACCTTATGCACTCGTTAATGACAGTGGTACAGCGTTTGCCGTATTGCTGGACTATTCGGATCGTACCGGAAACAGAGATGGTGTAATGTTCGGATACGATCACTATCAGAATCTGGAAGCATCCAGAGTGATCTATGTAAAATGAGGGCAAGTTGTAAACCGTTGCTGTATGGCGTATAATTCATATATCCGACACGAAGAGAGGATTGGTCATATGGCAGAAGAAAAAACGGTTTCCGAACATCGCATCACGGTCACGGGTATCTTATATGGTATCGTGATCGTGGTGCTTTTGTTATTTCTGGTGACGGGGACGGATTTTTCGGACGGGATCCGGAGCTATCCGGGGGAACATTATCAGCTGTGTACTGACGGATGGTTCAGTGAGAAAAACGAGCCGGTGAATATGCATAAACTTGCCACGGAGACCAAAGAGGTTCCGGCGATCCGTGTGCATCGTAGGCTTCCGGAGGAGATTCTGCCCGGGGAGATGCTGAATATCAGCAGTCATAATCTGTTCTTTGATGTGTATATAGACGGAGCATGCATTTATCGGTATGAGCCGGTGGAGAATCTGACCGGCTACGGAACCGGAGATGTTTACCATTCGGTGCCGCTTACCCCGCAGGATGCCGGAAAAGAAGTTGTATTGGATGTGGAACTGGTTCACGCCAGAGCAAACGGCGGACGTTTTTCGGATGTGATCATCTGCAGTACGCAGGATTTTTATTATCTGATCTTTCGGGCAAGAGGATTTGCATTCCTGCTGTCCGGATTGATCGTTTTTCTGGGGCTTTCCATTCTTGTTTTCCATTTTGCGATCGCGAGGGAGAATGCGGCAGGTTATGATCTTTTTTCCTTCGGGATCAGCGTGATCATGATCGGTTTGTGGACGATGATCGAAACCGATGTGCCGCAGATGCTGATCCGCATGACCAATGCGCTGCGTGTTCTGGATTATACGCTTCTGCTTTTTATGATCTATCCGGTTGAGCGGTTTATTTATTCCATTACAAAACGAAGGAATCCCCTGCATCCGAAGATCGCGTTTGCATTTCTGGTGGTGATCATGACGATTGCCCTGATCGCTCGATTTGTCTATGGGATAGATATGCACAGGATGATGGGATTGATCATGCCCTACTATGCATTCTCAATCTTTCAGATCGGACTGATGCTGGTACAGAACCGAAGATATTGCAGGAAAAAGGGAATCGATGAAGGACTTCATTACTTCTATTTCGGCGCGGTCTTCTTTCTGGGAGGAGGTCTGATCGATGTGATACGGTATATCTTTATGGGGAAGGAACTCAGCGTTAACGGAAATTTCCTGCGTATCGGTCTGACAATCTTTCTGTTTACCCTGCTGGTACAGATCGTGGAAATGTATATCAAAAAAGAGATGGCGGTACGTGAGGAACGTAAGAAAACACTGCTGATGGCGGAGAACCGGATCCTTACGGAACGCGCCGAGCTTACGCAGACACTGCATGACCGGCTGGGACATAATATCAACGGTTCGATCTATCAGCTGGAAGCAAGTAAGCTGCTTTTGGAAAAAGATCCGGAAAAGACACGTGGGATGATCCAGGCGGTGATCGATCAGCTCCGTAGCGGGATGGATGAGATACGTATGATCCTGCGAAAGGAACGGCCGGAAAAGAAAAAAATGGCGCTGATCCATCTCCATGAACTATGTGCGGATTGCAAAGCAAAGGGGATGGAAGCGGAGCTGCAGACGGAAGGAGATCTGTCTGCGATACCGGATGATCTGTGGGAAGTGCTTTTGGATAACTGTTATGAAGCCGTAAGTAATTCGATGAAGTATTCCAAAGCAAAGAAGATCGAACTCCGGATCATCGTGATGAATCAGATGGTGCGCTGTGTTGTTTCGGACAACGGTATCGGATGCAGCCGGATCACAGACGGTATGGGAATATCCGGTATGCGGCAGAGAATACGGGCCGTGGGCGGAACGATCAGTTTTGAAACGGAAGCCGGATTTCTGGTAAACATGCTGATACCGCTGAAGGGATAATGAAACCGGATGATATAAAAGAGAAAAGAATGATTTGGAACAGTTACAGAAAAAGCTTGTCGCGAAGACGAGCTTTTTTTGTCATAGGAAATTGCTTTGCAGTTTTCCAAGGAAAAACTCATTTTTGAAAATATATGACGAAAGTCACCCGATAATAGTGTCTTTCGTTACTACAAAATCCATTTTCGGTTATATACAATAAACAATGAGGAAAGGAAAAACTGTAATGATTCTGAACAGTTACAAAAACTTTATTGCAGGAGGCGGACATAGAAATGGATACGATTCTGAAAACGAATGAGCTGACCAAGAGATATGACAACCGTGTTGTTGTAGATCATCTGAAGCTTGACATTAAAGAAGGTGAGATCTTCGGATTGCTCGGACCGAACGGCGCAGGAAAGAGTACCACGATGAATATGATCACAGGCATCGTGAAGCCGACGCAGGGCAATGTGGATTTTCTCGGAAAAGATTTTCAAAGCAATCGAAAAGCACTGATCAGTAAACTGGGATATATCCCGCAGGATCTGGCGATCCATGGCAATCTGAAAGCGTGGGAAAATGTGGAACTGTTCACATCTCTGTACGGGATCAAAGGAAAACAGCTGAAGGAAAGAACGGACGAAGCGCTGGAGTATGTAGGACTGTTGGAGCGGAGAGGGGATTTTGCAAAAACATTTTCCGGAGGAATGAAACGCAGGCTGAATATCGCGTGTGCCATCGGGCATCATCCGAAACTTCTGATCTTTGATGAGCCTACGGTCGGGATCGATCCCCAGTCCAGAAATTTTATCCTGGAAAAGATCAAAGAATCCAATCAGAACGGCGCTACCGTTATCTATACGAGCCACTATATGGAAGAGGTGGAGGCAATCTGCAGCAGGATCGCGATCATGGATAACGGAAAAGTGATCGCAACGGGGAGCAGTGAGGAGTTGAAAAAAATGGTGAAGGATGATACTTCGTCGATCACACTGGAGGAAGTATTTCTGACAATGACAGGTAAAAAACTGAGGGATTATTAAATGATAAGATATCTGATAAAAAACAATCTGAAACTGATGGTCAGGAGCAAACTGAATATTCTGTTATATGTTTTTTTTCCGCTGATCCTGATCGCCATTCTCTCCAGTGCTTTTCATGATCTGATGAAACAGTATGAGGATGCAACGGTCTGTGCCGGCTATCGTATGGAAGAGGGAGTTTCGGCGGAGCTGGCAGATGCTTTATCCGAAGTGGCGGAAGAAAACGGGATCGCACTGGTGGAATATCCGGACGGAGATCCGGAAGAGATCATCCGTGAGCGTGCATATTGCGGTTTCGTGATCTTTGAAGAAGACAGCTATACTTTATATCAAAACAGTGATGAAAATGAGATGGGGAAGGTCCTGGAATATTTCCTGCATGCGTTTTATGCAAATGCTGCAGTGACCCGGATGGGAGCTGATACGGATACGATCACACTTCATATAGAACATCCGGAATATAAGCCTGCGATCGATTCGACGGATTATTACGGCATCGTGGAGATCATATACTTTGCCTGCAATTCGATCATATGCGGTACTGCTGTTTTTATGAACGAAAAGAAGTATGGCATCCGAAAGAGATATCAGGTCAGTAATGTAGCGGAATGGAAGCTGTATTTCGGAAAATTCATTCCGATCCTTCTTGCAGTCGGGATCGGCTCTGTGCTGTCGGCAGTGCTGTCCGTGATCCTGCTGGATGTACACTGGGGAGATCCGCTGCTGTCTTCGGGGATCCTGCTGATCTGTGCCGGGGCAGGCGCTGCATTCGGGATCATGATCTACAGCTTTTTTGGAAATATGGTGGCAACGGTCATACTGACTTTCGGTATGTCATGGGTTGCCGGATATTTCGGCGGATGTTTTGAAACGTATATGTACGCATCGCATCCGATGGCAGTGAAACTGGCATCACCGGTATATCACGTGAACAGGGCGCTGACGGAACTGTCGTGTATGGGTCACAGTGATTATACGGTAAGCGCAATATTATACAATGGTGGCATTATTCTCCTGTGTTCTGTTCTGGCAGTGTTCGCAGGAGTGCTCAGAAAGAGAGGAAAAGCATGAGGACATTGATCAAAACAGGTATGAAGCAGCTGATGCGGACAAAACTCTTTTGGTTTTTTGTCCTGCTGGCACCGCTTTTGTCTACACTGATCCTGCGAAGCCGGATCGATTTTACGATCGCGCAGGACGCGGAAACAGAGATCGTAGAGCTGGAGAAGGCAGAGGATAAAGTGGCATATTACGGTGGGAAAGGAGAGTATGTCATCAAAGTCTATGATGCGTCGGGAACGGATCTGAGTGAATACCTGCTGAATGATCTGCAGCAGAGCGGTCTGTTCACCATATGCCGAGCAGATGTATCCGGGGACGAGATGCAGGAGATGTTTATTGCAGAACGTATCCGGGAAGATGGCTTTGAAGACAAGCTGGGCGCGGCAATCTATATTCTGTCGGATTTTGATGAAAAGATCCGGGAAGGAAAAACGGAAGAGGCCATGCACATTTACATACTTTCGGAGGACAGCCGGCGCGAGGCACTGGAGAGCGAACTGAAACTGCAGTTTTCCAGGATGGAACGATATTGTGATTTTATGGCGGTCAAAGGAATGATGGGGGAAAATTTTTCGGCAGATCTCGTGCGGGCTATGCAGGAGGCGGATGAACAGATGCCGGAAAAGCAGACAATCTCCGTAGCCGGAGGGGAAGGACGGATCCTCAGTTTTGAGCAGAACAATCAGAAGAGCCGGATGGGTTATGCTTTCGTTTTTCTGACGCTGGGATTTGTTTTCTGCGGTTTCTTTGTGGCATATACTTCGATCAAAGAACAGAAGAACGGAGTGTTCACAAGGATCACGCTGACCAATACAAACGCGCTCGGGTATTTTGCATCCAAGATCGCATGCAGTTTTATCGTGTCGCTGATGATGACGGGGATCACGGCAGTATGCTCTTTGCTGCTCAAGCCGGAAGAGATGGGGATGGATCGTGGAAGATTCATTGCAGTGATCTTTCTGCTCGGCCTGATCTTCAGCGGCCTGAGCACACTTCTGGCGATCCTTATGGGAGACGTGATGGGCGGCGCAATGGCGGTGTTTACCGTATGGTGTATCTCATCGCTGTTGAGCGGTATGTATTTTCCGATCACGCATATGTCTGAGGCATTGAAGATACTCTCAATGCTGATGCCGCAGAAGTGGTTTATGGAAGGCACGGAGATGATATTTGTTGGTGACAATGCGGCCTTCCGCGTGTTATTATATACTACGACAGCGTATCTGGGGATCATACTGGGACTGGGCAGTCTGGGATTAAAGCTGAAAAGAGCAGATGCCTGGGAACTGGGATGAGAAAATGCTTTTCGGGATGGTAGAGGAATGGAAAAGATCAAGGTGATCATAGCGGATGACAGTGATTTTGTGCGGGATGGAATGAAGATCATTCTGGATCTGGATGATGAATTTGAAGTGCTCGGAAGCGCTGCAAACGGACGGGAAGCGATCGATCTGGCAGAAAAGGAACTGCCGGATGTCTTCCTGATGGATATACAGATGCCGGTCATGGACGGGATCGAAGCGACGAAGTATATTGTTGAGCACGATATGGGAAAGGTTTTGATCCTTACGACATTTGATGATGACGATCTGGTACAGCAGGCGCTTCGTAACGGAGCGAAGGGCTATCTGATCAAAAATCATACTCCGGAGCATCTGAAACAGATGATCAAATCGGTCTATAACGGTACCGGGGTGATGGAAGAGCATATCCTGCAGACACTTGCCGGTATGGGAAATAAAGAACATGCATCCTCTCTTTCGGAAAGCAGTTTTGATCCGGCCGGATATTCCGAAAGAGAGCTGGATATCATCAAGGCGGTAGCAGAAGGGCTGTCGAATAAAGAGATCGCAGACAAACTGTTTATTTCCGAAGGCACTGTCAAAAATTATATCTCGAACATTCTGGCCAAAGAGGGACTGGCGCATCGTACCGCACTTGCGGTATATTACCTGACGGGAAACAAGAATACAAATCTATGATAAAAGTGATAGGAGCCAATGGGCAGACACGGGGACGGTTCTTTTGTCTGGTTTCATCAGACAAAAGAACCGTCCCCGTGTTTGCCTGTTGATTGCAACTCCAAGTTGCGCTTATGACGAAAAAGATTGGTAGAAGAAATCGCTGTGATATTGTAAAATGAGAATGTTAAGAGCAGATAACAATAATGGAAACAGGAGATCATTTGAGAAAAGATCATCTTGAAATCGTATATTCTAAGTATGATGTTCGAAAGATCACAGAGACACTGGATTATATTCTGGATGTTCGGGATGGACTATTTTTTAATACAGTTTTTCGGGGGCGCCGGTTAAACTATATCAAAGGTGAAGAGTATCGGCGAATGGAATTGCGCGGGCGCGAAACCAGATGGTCCCGACTGAAGAGAACAGTACGTTCGAAGTATTTTTGGAAAGAGGTAGTACTTCTTTCTCCGTTTTGGTATTTTTCGATATCCTGGCCTTTCGAATGGGCGGGTATTCCGATTTGGAGTACGTATGAGCTTTCCTGGAAGATTATTTGGGGACTGCCGATAACCTGGATCTGCTATAAAATATACAAACCGGTTGCTATTCAGATATACTGGGGAAAACAAAAAGATATGCTGATCTGGGAAGACCGGGAGGATCATAAATATCATTTGTTAAGTGAACCGGTGTTTTATGGTTTCTTTGGGAAGGTGGAACTGGAAAGAAAGACTAGTAATATTGAGAATACTGCATTGAAAAGTCTCGAGAACAGTTATCTGGAAGCGGCACGTGATCTTTCCTGGATGCGTTGCTTAGGAACGCTATCGGAGAGTATACAGTCACTTGCAGATCAATATGATGAGGAGAATATAGAGATCGAGATACTGGAAGAAGAAGGTTGCAATGATACGGATCGGTATGGAAACTATACGATCCTTTTTAAAACAAGCAAAGAGGACATGCCGGATGCGATCATTCCGGTGAAGGAACAAGTGGTTATGAAATCTTATACGGTTCCCTTTGTGATCGGAGAGAAACTGGTACAGAAGTATCGAAAGACCGGTATTTTTGATCTGAGTATTTATGATGAGTGTTACGAAGAGATCGTGGCATCCGGTATCATTGGTGAGACGGAAGAATAATAATACATTGTAAAGCAGAACTGTAACAAAGGAAAATAACGTATGTTTAGACAAATATGAAACAGGTAAAACAGATAAAAAAGAAGACGAGTTGCCATTTGTCATCGGAGAGAAGATGGTAAAGAGGTATCATAATTTCGGAATTTTGGATCTTACTATCCATGACCGGCGATATGAAAGAATCAGGGATAGCGGTATTATTGTTAAGAAGGAAAATCAGAGGAAAACTGATGAAGAATGATATCATATACTCGAAACAGGAAACAAAAGGAGAATAGTAATAGTGGTTGTCAGAAACAGTGACACAGATGAAAAAACGGATCGCAAGAACCGTTCTTGAAGCACTTAAGGATTGGTTTGAGGTGGATGTGAGCAGTGAAACCGTCGAACTTGCCGTTATGGGAGTGCTTAATTTTGGAAGCAATGGTTTCAGGCATACTGATCTTACTGGAAGAAAGGAATAAAAAACACGGCCATGCTACTTAGGGTAGCAAAAGTGACAGATCGGATTGGAGGAAATATGTTCTCATATTTAGTAGAATATTCGCTGTAACGGAAAACAGGATGAAAAAATTGGGTAACCCGTAAAAACGGCATTTGAGAAACGTATCGTTACAGAAACTGAAAACCATCTAATTTCAGAGGGGAGAATATCTAATGAAAAACGAAGCGAGAAAAGTAACACGTAAACTAACAGCATTATTGTCCGGTGTAGTGCTTTCCGGACAGTTTGCAACCGGAGCAGCACTTTACGCACATGCAGAAGGGGAAACAGTTGATTATTCCGTTGAGCAGAATGTATCCAGTTCCTGGTACGGCGGTTGCTGTGCAGAAATCGTTCTGACCAATCTGACCGGCACGGAAACAGAAGGCTGGAAGATTACCTTCAGCACAACAGACAAGATTACGAATCTTTGGAACGGAACCATTACGGAAACGATTGCGACAGGCGATTCGTATCAGTATACGGTAGAAGCAGCCAATTATAATAGTGTGATCGCAGCCGGGCAGAGGATTTCTATCGGTTATATCGGCGAAGGAAATGATCACGACTTTGCAGATGTAAAGGCTGAATTACTCTATGCCGGTAAGGAGGGGGCAGAGACCGGTACGGAAACGGAACAGGCTCCGAAGGTAGAAACAGAAACCGAGCAGACTCCGGAAGCAGAGATCAAAACAGAGATTCCGGCGGTATCCGGAACGATCACTACAGGATATGGGCTGGGGATCACAGAGGATAATCCGTATTATCAGGATATTGTGAATTCTATTGATGAACTGGTGCAGGTAGCGGAAGTGGCAGACGGAAACCGGTATACCGAATGGACCACGATCTGCCCGTTTGGCAACGGCAATAGCTGTACGGATCTGATCGTAGCGATCAATATGGACCGCAACAAAATGCCCGGTTCATTTACTTCGGAAGAAGAGATGCTGAGAGGATCTGTGTATCGCATCAGCGGTACCTATCGTGGTGAACAGGTGGAACGCTATATTACATATTGCGAGGAACTGAATTCCCTGCGCGGACGTCTGGAGAAGGCAAAGCAGTTGCAGATCCGGATGTTCTGTGAAAAAGAACAGGATCTGTATGGAGACTATATGCTTAAGCTGCAGAAAGACCAGATCCTTGTTTGGACCGATGAATTGGGCAGACTTACCGTAGTTACTGATTCTGCAGCAGATTTGCCGTATTCCGGAAGCGGAAACATTCGCGTACATATTACGGATCTTCAGCCGGTTGATCCGTTTGCAACGGGAGAGTATAATCCGAATCTGGATATCGCAGGTACGGTAACAGTAGTGAAATAACAACATAGCGAAGACTCAGAACAGTACCTGCCACCGGAAAGAGAAATCCTCCGTTGGCAGGTACTTTTATATTATGACTCGAGATTGCCGAAATGAAATACCGGAGTGGTTGAAGCAGTGATTTCTTTGCGATACAATGTGAGTGTAGTTGATACGAAAAAAGGAATGGGGTCAGATGAAGGGAGAGATCATTTATTCAAAATATGACAGCAACGAGGTGACTGAGGCACTGGATTTTGTTCTGGATACGCGGGATAAGCTGTTTTTTGATAATATATTTCAATACAGTAAATGGGGGTGTGTCCACGGCGGAACACAATGCTTTTCAGTTTTCCGATCTGCATCCTCTTCCTTGTGAATAGCATAGGTCGCGGAGGAAGCATAGTCCATGTATTTATTTGGTTTATTATCTGGTGTAGTCTGTATTGGAATTGGTTAAGCACGGATATCATTCCGATATATCAGGGTTCAGAAAGAAACATGATACTATGGGAGGATCGAACGGATCATAAGGATCATTTGTGGTGTGTTCCGGAGTATTATCATTTCTTCGGTATGATAGCCAATTATAATCTGTATAAAGAAGGTGGTTCGGAAGTCAGAAAACTGGGAGATCTGTATGCGGAAGCAGCGAGAGATCTTTCGTGGTTAAGATGTTTATGCCTTATATCGGAAGATATCCGGAATTTTGCCGACTCATACGGAGAGGAGAATATTGAGATAGCGTTTAGGGAAAGCGAAGGGGAATGTATCATAGAATTTACGGGAACACGGTTCGGAGATCCGGAATCGGTCATTCCTGTGGAAGAACAGGCAGGTAAAAGGTCGTTTACCGTGCCGGCTTTGATTGTGGACGAGGTTGCCGGGAAATTTCGGGAGCAAGGTATTCTGGATCTGAGTACTTTTGATGGCCGATACGAATCTATCGACGCGTCTCATATCATTGACGGAAGAAAAAGAAACGAGATAGACTTTTCGAAAATGTTGGCTTCGCGTGATCAGAAGCGGTAGAGAATGAAGGTACTTTTGCGCTGCTATTCAGGCTGGTTGAAACAATTTGAAAAATTCCGCACTTTCGGGTAATATAATAGTGCGAGAAGGAGAGACTTGCTTATGCGAACAATGGATTTTAAAATGGAACGTCCGGGACTTCTGGAAGCCGGGCAGAAAGTTACGGTCACGGAAGGTCTGCTTCCGGGCAGTTACTACTATGTGATCGATCCTTCGCTGGCAATGTCGGCCAATTTTAAATTGAAGGACCGGCTGTATGTTACCGAGGGCGAAGTAGAAAAGGTGGAGGAGACCCCGCGAGGGTTTTATGTGACTGTACGTTTTGATGACGGAAACTAAAAGATACCAATAAAGAGACAGAGGAGGAACTAAAACTATGATCAAAACAATTGCGACAGACAAGGCACCGGCAGCGATCGGACCGTATTCCCAGGCGAAGGTGGCAGGAGATACCCTGTATGCATCCGGGCAGATTCCCATCAATCCGGCAACCGGTAATGTAGAGGCGGAGGGCATCGAGGCCCAGGCAGAGCAGGCGATCAAGAATGTAGGTGAGATCCTGAAGGCTGCAGGTACCGACTATGCACACGTAGTAAAGACCACCTGCTTTTTGGCAGATATGGCAGATTTTGCGGCATTCAATGCGGTATATGAGAAATACTTCACCGAGAAACCGGCAAGAAGCTGTGTTGCAGTAAAGAGCCTGCCGAAGGGTGTTTTATGTGAGGTAGAGGTTATCGCATACCTTGGATAAGAAATAACAAAACACGATCATTTTTGACGAGCCACGCAGTAAATGCGTGGCTTTTCTGATAAAAAAGGAACGCAAGAGTAGCAATACTGTAAACTCCGGTACATAGACATCCTTATGCAGGGATGATTATAATATGCTATAACAGGCGTTATCTGCGAGACGGATGCAGTGTTCAATACCGAAAGGAGAGAGAAAAATGGAAGGATTTGCAAGCCCGAATGAAAGGGAAGCCAGGATGAAACAGGAGCAGTTCAACCGTTGTAACGATATGGGGGACAGGTTAAAACTCCTGTTTATTCTGAAGATCATTTCCAGTGTGCTGAATATACTGCTTATGGTTTTTGTCGCCAACTCGGCAGCTGTTTTAGCCTTGATCGGAGCGGATGTTGAGACTGTTATCACATCAGCAAAAGTAACTGTGCTGACTTTTGAACTGATAACACTCGGAATCGGAATTGTATACGGCATATTGACTATGCGAATGGGAAAATATATGAGCGAGTTCAGTTCGGCAGGTTTATTCACGATCATAGATGCACTGATCACTTTTGCGTATGATTATACCGGTGCTAATGTACTCAGCCTGATCGCTGCTGCGTTCGGTATCCTGTATGTAATGTGTTTCGCGGATGGTATGAAAATGAGCCTTCGTGGGTTCTCAGTGGCTAATTCCGTAGATTCCATACTGGCTTGTGATTGGGAGAAATTTAAAAACATGAATATCAAGATGCTGATCGTGCTTGGAGTAAGCATTATCGTGATGTTTGTTCCTTTTGTCAATCTTCTCGTGCTGCCGGTATTGCTGATCGTTGTGATCGGTGCCTTTGCTCTTGAAATCTGGGAGCTGATCCTAATGTATAAATCATCGGTATCGATGAAAAACTATGTTCCGGTATGAAGGTGAAAATTTGACGAAATGATGGATCGGTGCTATGATATAGCACGAAAAGTGAATAGTAACAGAGAATGATCTTCAGGGCGGGGTGAGATTCCCCACCGGCGGTACAGCCCGCGAGCGATGACACGATTCGCATGATCCGGTGAAATTCCGGGGCCGACAGTATAGTCTGGATGGAAGAAGAGACAGAAAAGATTTTTTGATGTATCCGCCCCGATGTATTTCGGGGCGATTTTTACTATATAGGAAATTGCTTTGCAATTCCTATATAGTAAAACCCTCCGGGGGATGCGCAAGCGGAACGCTATTTTTATATGATGAGATTATGAATGTAACGGATGAGAGAAAAAACTATATGCGTCGAGCGATCGAGCTGGCGTGGGGCGGTATGGGATATGCAAGCCCCAATCCGATGGTGGGCGCCGTGATCGTAAAAGACGGCAGGATCATCGGGGAAGGTTTTCACCGAAGGTGCGGTGAACTCCACGCGGAGCGCGATGCATTTGCACATCTCACGGAAGATGCAAATGGTGCTGAAATGTATGTGACACTTGAACCATGCTGCCATTACGGAAAGCAGCCGCCGTGCACACTGGCGGTGGTGGAGCACGGGATCTCCAGGGTGTATGTCGGATCACGGGATCCCAATCCGCTGGTCTCCGGAAAGGGAGCGGCCTTCTTAAGAGAGAATGGCATCGAGGTGGTAGAGGATTTTCTGCGGGAAGAGTGTGACAAACTAAATCCCGAGTTCTTTCATTTTATCTCAACGGGAAAGCCCTATGTGGTGATGAAATATGCGATGACGGCTGACGGAAAGATCGCAACGAAGACCGGTGATTCCAAGTGGATCACGGGCGAGGCGGCACGGAAGAATGTGCACTTGGAGCGCAGCCGCTACGCAGCCATCCTGGCGGGAATCGGCACGGTGTTGGCAGATGATCCGATGCTGAATGCAAGGATCGATTCGGAAGAAAAGCCGGGCGGATTTTTGGAAGGCTATGATGTGACATTGCCGGATCCGGTGCATCAGCCGATCCGCGTGGTCGTGGATGCACACCTGTGCATACCGCCGGAGAGCAATCTTATCCGAACGGCACACGAGTACAGAACCATCCTTGCATGTGCCGAAGCGGCGGAAGATAAGAAGCAAAAACTGATGGAAGCCGGTGCGGAAGTGATCTCGCTTCCCGGAGAGGACGGAGAAGTCAGCCTGACCAAGTTGATGGACTACCTTGGCGAGAACAAGATCGCAAGCGTCTATATCGAAGGCGGCGGCACCATTCACGAAGCAGCCGTCCGGGCCGGGATCGTGCAAAAAGTAAGTGCCTATATCGGACCGAAGATCTTCGGCGGCAGCGATGCCAAGACACCGGTGGAAGGCGGCGGATTTGCAAAAGTATCGGATTCGATGCAATTGCACCTGACGGCCCTGCATCAACTCGGCGAAGATGTCTGGTTAGAGTATGAGAGGAAATAAAAAATGTTTACAGGGATCATAGAAGAGACGGGGAGCGTTGCAAGAGTATTGCAGGGCGGCACGTCGGGAGAGATCAAGATCAATGCATCCTGTGTACTGGAAGGGACTAAGCTTGGTGATTCCATTGCGGTAAACGGTGTGTGCCTGACCGTGACGGGATTGTACGATGACGGTTTTACGGCAGATGTGATGCCGGAGACACTGCGGCGCAGTAATCTCGGAATGCTGCGATCCGGGGACAAAGTGAATCTGGAACGGGCGATGGCAGCGGATGGACGTTTCGGCGGGCACATCGTATCGGGGCACATCGACGGTACCGGAGATATCGTCTCGCTTCGGAACGAAGGTAATGCCGTGTGGGTACGTATTCGGACAAAGGAAGAGATCCTGGGCCTTATTGTGGAAAAGGGATCGATCACCATTGACGGTATCAGCCTGACGGTAGCGACACTGGCAAGCGATCATTTTGAGGTGTCGATCATACCGCACACGGGAGCGCAGACGACGCTTTTGAAAAAGAAGTCGGGGGATAAAGTGAACCTGGAGAATGATATCATCGGAAAATACGTGCAGCGGCTGCTGGGAAAGAGTACGGGGAACGGCGGCATCACGGCGGATTTTCTGGCGGAACACGGATTTATTTAAATAATGTTGGAGGAACGATAAAATGGCATTTCAGTACAACACGATCCCGGAGGCATTGGAAGCACTGCGCAATGGGAAACTGATCATGTGCACCGATGATCCGGATCGGGAGAACGAGGGCGATCTGATCTGTGCGGCAGAGTTTGCGACCAAGGAAAACGTAAACTTTATGGCGACTTACGGCAAGGGGCTGATCTGCACCCCCATGTCCAAGGAGATCGCAGACCGTTTGAACCTTCCGCAGATGGTATCGGAGAATACGGACAATCACTGCACGGCTTTTACGGTCTCCGTCGATCACATCGATACGACTACGGGCATCAGTGCGGAAGAGCGTGGTTTTACCTGCCGGAAGCTTTGTGATAAAAACACCAGACCGTCGGATCTGCGCCGGCCGGGGCATGTATTTCCGCTGACGGCAAGACACGGCGGTGTGCTGGTACGCAACGGACACACGGAAGCAACGGTGGATCTGTGCCGCCTGGCGGGGCTGACCGAGTGCGGCCTGTGCTGCGAGATCATGCGCGAGGACGGTACCATGATGCGTACCGAAGAACTGCAGGCAATGGCAAAGGAACACAACCTTGTGTTCATCACAATACAGGAACTGCAGGATTACCTGCGTCGTTATGAGAACCATATGATCCTGGAAGCTTCGGCCAAACTGCCGACTTCCCACGGAGAGTTCCGGATCAACGGCTATGTCAACGATATCAGCGGAGAGCATCATGTGGCGCTGATCTGCGGAGAGATCGGAGACGGCGAGGACATCTTGTGCCGTGTGCATTCGGAGTGTCTGACCGGAGATGTATTCGGATCGGCCAGATGCGACTGCGGGCCCCAGCTGGCCAAGGCGATGGAGATGGTACAGAAAGAAGGCCGGGGCATCATCCTGTATATGCGGCAGGAAGGTCGGGGGATTGGTCTGATCAATAAATTGAAGGCATACGAACTGCAGGAGAAAGGCTTTGATACGGTGGATGCCAATATCAAACTGGGCTTTGCACCGGACCTGCGCGAATACTGGAACGGGGCGCAGATCCTGCAGAATCTGGGCGTAAAATCCCTGCGGCTTCTGACCAACAATCCGGAGAAGATCTACGGATTGGAGGGCTTTAATTTTAAGATCAAGGAACGTGTGCCCATCGAGATCGAACCCGGAAAGTACGATGAGTTTTATCTGGAGACCAAGCAGAAGCGAATGGGACATATCTTCCAGCAGATCAAACTCGGATAAATCATGATAAAAAACAGTAAAGGAGATAAAACAATGAGTATCAATCTGATCGAAGGAAATGTAGTTGCCAAAAAGGGATTGCGTGTGGGTATCGTGGCATCCCGCTTCAACAGCTTTATCGTACAGAAGCTGCTGGATGGTGCAGTAGATGGACTGGTGCGTCACGGCGTGGAGGAAAAGAACATTTCCGCAATGTGGGTACCGGGTGCATTTGAGATCCCGCTGGCTGCCAAGAAGATGGCAGAGTCCGACAAGTACGACGCCGTGATCGCGGTAGGTGCGGTGATCCGCGGATCCACAACACATTATGATTATGTATGCGCAGAAGTGTCCAAGGGCATTGCAAGCGTATCTCTTTCCGCAAACAAGCCGGTACTCTTCGGTGTGATCACGACAGAGAACATCGAGCAGGCGATCGAGCGTGCCGGTTCCAAGGCCGGCAATAAAGGCTACGACTGTGCGTTGGCAGCCATTGAAATGGTGAATGCACTGGAGCTGGTTTAATCCATGATCCGGACGCTGATCTTTGATTACGACGGAACGATCCACAACACGAAGCATCTCTACGGGGAAGCCTTTCGAAGTGCGTATGCATATCTGGTGGAGCATAAACTGGCACCGGAGCGTGCATATACCGATGATGAGACCAGCATCTATCTGGGGATGACGAAGCATGAAATGTGGGAGACCTTCCGGCCAGATCTGCCGGAAGAGATCAAAGAGATCTGCGGTAATATCATCGGCACAGCTATGGACGAGTATGTGCTGGAAGGCCGCGCGGTATTATATGATCACGCCATGCAGACCTTGCGGGAGTTAAAAGAGAGAGGCTATCATTTACTGATCCTTTCCAACTGCCGGATCTCCTATATGGATGCGCACCGGAAAGCCTTTTCACTGGACGAAGTGATCGACGATTATTATGTGGCGGAGGCATATGACTTTATTCCGAAGGAGGATATCTTTCGGAAGATCCGGGAGCAGTATCCGGGCGAATATGTGATCATCGGAGACCGGGATAAGGATATCAGAACGGCACTGGTGCATGGGCTGCGATCCGTCGGCTGTACTTACGGTTTTGCATTACCCGGAGAACTGGATGCGGCAGATATCCGGATCGGGGATATTTCCGAATTGACAGCATTATTCAGATGAGAATATAAAATCCGCATTCTTTGAATTGATGTGACAGGAGTAGCAGATATGCGCACAATGGATTTCAAGATGGAACGCCCGGGGCTTCTGGAGGCAGGGCAGAAAGTGACGGTGACCGAGGGTTTATTGCCCGGCAGTTACTATTACGTGATCGACCCGTCTCTCGCAATGTCGGCAAATTTCAAACTGAAAGACCGGCTGTATGTGACCGAGGGCGTGGTGGAAAAAGTGGAAGAAACCCCCAGAGGGTTTTATGTGACCGTTCAGTTTGATGACGGGAAATAAGTAAATATATTGTAACCGGAAGAAACGTAAGGTTCTGAACAGTTACAGATAATTAAACAGATAACTAAACTAAAAGAGGAGGAACAGATCATGATCAAGACGATCAGTACAGACAAGGCGCCGGCAGCGATCGGACCGTATTCACAGGCAAAAATAGCAGGGGATACCCTGTATGCATCCGGCCAGATCCCCATCAATCCGGCTACCGGAAATGTAGAAGCAGAGGGTATCGAGGCACAGGCGGAGCAGGCCATCAAAAATGTGGGTGAGATCTTAAAGGCAGCCGGCACGGATTATGCAAGTGTGGTAAAGACCACCTGCTTCCTGGCGGATATGGGAGACTTTGCGGCATTTAATGCGGTATATGAAAAGTATTTCACCGAGAAGCCGGCAAGAAGCTGCGTAGCAGTGAAAAGCCTGCCGAAGGGTGTGCTCTGTGAAGTAGAAGTGATCGCATATCTGGGATAATACTTGCCAAGCCGCTGTATTTGTTGTATAGTTTACGTTGATTTTTGGAAAACCATATATTAAAGAAAAGAGAGGAACAGATCATGGCAAAAGAAAAAGTAATCCTTGCTTATTCCGGCGGTCTGGATACTACCGCCATCATTCCGTGGCTGAAAGAGAATTTTGACTACGAAGTTGTTTGTGTCTGCATTGACTGCGGTCAGGCAGAGGAGCTGGACGGTTTGGAAGAGCGCGCAAAGTTCTGCGGCGCTGAGAAACTGTACATCCTGGATGTGACCGATGAGTTTGCAGACGAGTATATCGTTCCCTGTGTACAGGCACATGCCGTATATGAGAACAAGTATCTTCTGGGTACCTCTATGGCTCGTCCGCTGATCGCTAAGAAGCTGGTAGAGATCGCACGTAAAGAGAATGCTGCAGCCATCTGCCACGGCGCTACCGGTAAGGGCAACGACCAGATCCGTTTCGAGCTGGGCATCAAGGCTCTGGCTCCGGACATCAAGATCATCGCTGCATGGCGTAATGACAAGTGGACCATGGATTCCCGTGAGTCCGAGATCGAATACTGCAAGGCACACGGCATCGACCTGCCGTTCTCCGCAGATTCCAGCTACAGCCGTGACCGTAACCTGTGGCACATCAGCCATGAAGGTCTGGAACTGGAAGATCCGGCAAATATGCCGAACTATGATCACCTGCTGGTACTGGGCACGACTCCGGAAAAGGCTCCGGACGAGGGTGAGTTCGTTAGCATTTCCTTCGAGAAAGGTATTCCGACCGCAGTTAACGGCGAGAAGATGAAAGTATCCGACGTGATCCGCAAGCTGAACGAGCTGGGCGGCAAGCACGGCATCGGTATCATCGATATCGTTGAGAACCGCGTGGTTGGTATGAAGAGCCGCGGCGTATATGAGACCCCGGGCGGAACCATTCTGTACGAAGCGCACCAGCAGCTGGAAGAGCTGATCCTGGATCGCGAGACCACCAAGACCAAGCTGGATATGGGCAATCTGTTCGCACAGATCGTATACGAAGGCAAGTGGTTCACACCGCTGCGCGAAGCGGTACAGGCATTCATCGAGAGCACACAGAAGTATGTGACCGGTGAAGTGAAGTTTAAGCTCTACAAGGGCAATATCATCAAGGCAGGCGAGACCTCTCCGTATTCTCTGTACAATGAGAGCATCGCTTCCTTTACGACCGGTGATCTGTATGACCATCATGATGCAGAGGGCTTTATCAACCTCTTTGGTCTGGCCAGCAAAGTACGCGGCATGAAGCATCAGGAACTGAACAAATAATAGTATAGGCTTATGAGGCAGGATGACCTGTAGAGTTTTTCTTCGGGTCGTCCTGCCCTTTTCTACATAAATATGAATGTGATACAGATAATTATCGCCTATCTGGCGGTTTTGAATATAGCAGCATTTACGGCGATGGGCGTGGATAAGTGGAAAGCTGCGCACCACGCCTGGCGCATTCCGGAGGCCGTTCTTTTTCTTCTGGTGATCCTGGGCGGCAGTTTCGGAGGATTTATCGCGATGCACCTGTTCCGGCATAAGACCAAACACTGGTATTTCCGGTATGGCTTTCCGGTGATCCTCGCTCTTCATCTGATCGGCGGGGCATATCTGATCGGAGCAGGCAATATAGTAATTATGTAAGGGCAGAATATGAAGATCATCATTGTCGGCTGTGGCCGGGTGGGATATGACCTGGCAAAACAGTTAGCGGAAGAAAAACACGATATCACGATCATTGATACCAATGCAGATAAACTGGAGCGCACCCTGGCGGTCCTGGATGTACAGGGCGTAGAAGGCAACGGTACTTCCTACCGCGTGCAGTTAGAGGCAGGCGCCAGAGACTGCGACTTTATGGTGGCGGTCACCGGACAGGACGAAGTGAACCTGCTGTGCTGTCTGATGGCGAAAAAGGCGGGCAGCCGTCATGCTATCGCGCGTGTGCGTAACCCGATCTACAATGAAGAGATCGGCTATCTGACGGATGAATTCGGGCTGTCTATGACGATCAATCCGGAGCTTGCATGCGCCGAGAATATCGCGAAACTGATCGAGGTACCCAGTGCGCTGGATATCACGACATTTGCCAAAGGGCAGATCGATCTGATCCGGTTGCCGATCCCGAAGGACAGTCCGATCCATGATATGACGGTCTATGATTTTGCCAATCATACCGGTCATTCCTTCCTGATCACGGCCATCGAGCGTGAAAAGCAGGTGATCATCCCCAACGGTCATACGGTACTGAAGGGGGGCGATGATATGTACGTGATCGCCCGCACCAGGGAGATCCATAAACTGCTCCCGAAGATCGGCATCCCTTCAAAACCGATCCGTTCAGTGCTCATTGCGGGTGGTGGAACGACGGCCTATTATCTGGCCGAGAAGCTTTCTGATCTGCCAATCGATGTCAAGATCATCGAGATCGACCACAGCCGCTGTGAGGCGTTGAGCGAGCAGCTGCCTAAAGCGATGATCATCAACGGCAATGCGACGGATCGTCAGCTCCTGATGGAGGAAGGCATCACGGAAAAGGATGCGGTGGTTTCCCTGACGGATCTGGACGAAGAAAATATGGTGCTTTCCATGTTCTGCAGTAAGGTAGGAAATGCCAAGACCATTACCAGGCTGAATACGATCTCTTTTGATGAAGTGCTGGCGGATCTGCCCATCGGCGCGGTTGTGAGCCCCAAAGGGATCACGACCAAGATGATCCTGCAGTATGTGCGTGCGCTGCAGAATGCGCATGGAAACAATATTGAGACCCTTTACCGGATCCTGGGCGGGCGCGTGGAAGTACTGGAATTTCAGGTTCGCAAGGATGCGAATGTTACGGACACGCCGCTGATGGATCTGCAGCTCAAGAATAATCTGCTGGTGTGCGCGATCATGCGCGGAGGAGAGATCATCACTCCCGGTGGTAAAGACGAGATCCATGCGGGCGACCGGGTGATCATCGTGACAACGCAGCTGGGCCTGAACGATATTAGTGAGATTTTGGCATGAATTACGGAATGATCATTTATCTGCTGGGGCGGGTACTGGAAATCGTCGGTTTTATGATGGCCTGTCCTCTGGTGGTATCTTTATATTATCATGAAAGCAACGGCATTCTCTTTCTGATCTGCGGCGGTATCATGCTGATCGCCGGAGGTCTGATCTGCCATCTGGTCAAGCCGAAGAAGACGGCGTTTTATGCAAGAGAAGGCTTTGTCATGACTTCCTTAAGCTGGATCCTGCTGTCTGTAACCGGCTGCCTTCCTTTTTATCTGAGCGGTGAGATCCCTTCTTTTATAGATGCATGGTTCGAATGTATTTCCGGTTTTACTACAACGGGAGCATCCATTGTTCCGGCAGTAGAAGATCTCTCTCATTGTATGAATTTCTGGCGCTGCTTTATACAGCTGATCGGCGGTATGGGAGTGCTGGTCTTTATGCTGGCGCTGATCCCTTCCACCGGCGGACAGGATCTGTATATCATGAAGGCGGAAAGCCCGGGACCGAGTGTCGGTAAGATGGCACCCAAGGTGCGTCAGACGGCGTTCTATCTGTATATCATCTATTTTACGCTGACGGCGTTGGAGGCTGTCTGCCTGGTGATCGCCGGAGCACCTGTTTTTGACAGTATCTGTACGGCATTTACCACCACCAGTACCGGCGGATTCGGCGTGCGCAATACGTCCCTTATGGACTACAGCATTCCGGTGCAGTATGTGGTTTCGGTCTTTCTGTTTTTCTCGGGACTGAATTATAACTTCTTCTTCTGTCTGTGGATGCGCAAGTGGAAAGATGCTTTCCGTTCGGAAGAGGTCAATATGTATGCCGGAGTTTTCTGGTGTTCGGTTGCGGTGATCACGGCGAATATCGTTCTGAACAATCATTACGGTCTGGAGGAAGGCTTCCGTCATGCCTTTTTCCAGGTGGGGTCCATTATGACCACTGCCGGATTTTCATCTGCAGATTTTGACCGCTGGCATTCCCTTTCCCGTGAGATCCTGATCCTGCTGATGCTGATCGGCGGATGCGCGGGATCTACCTGCGGCGGTATCAAGATCTCCCGTATCCTGATCTATCTGAAGACGGTAAAAAAAGAGCTTTCCCAGCTCTGCCATCCGCGCAGTGTGAAGGTGCTGAAGATGGAAGGTAAAGCAATCCCGCACGCGGTACTGCGTTCGGCAAATATCTTCCTGATCACCTATGCATCTTTATTTGTGATCTCGATGCTGCTCATCAGTCTGGAAGGCTTTGATTTTACGACCAATTTTACAGCGGTCGCTTCTGCAATCGGCAACATCGGGCCCGGTTTCTCGCTGGTAGGCCCTACACAGAATTTTGCATTCTTCTCACCGGTCTCCAAGATCGTGCTGATGTTTGATATGCTGGCAGGACGATTGGAACTGTTCCCGCTGCTGGTGCTGTTCAGCCCGGAGACATGGAAGCGAAACTAAGAATTCCTTGCATTTTCCCGCTAAGGCATTATAATATAATAGTTATTCTATAGGTAAAAACGGAAGTTGGGTGTAGTATTATGACGATTCGTACAATGGTGATCGAGGATTATGATAAGGTAAAGGCGCTCTGGATGACGATCCATGGCTTTGGGATCCGAAGTGTAGATGATTCCAGAGAGGGCGTAGCACGCTTTTTGAAACGTAATCCCACCAGCAGTGTGGTAGCAGAGGAAGACGGCGAGATCATCGGCGCGATCCTGTGCGGGCACGACGGACGACGCGGGTGCTTATACCATGTGTGCGTAGCGGAAGGACACCGACGACGAGGGATCGGAAAAGCCATGGTGGTTTTTTGCATGAATGCCCTCAAAGCGGAGCAGATCAACAAGGTGTCTCTGATCGCATTTACGAGAAATGATATCGGCAATGCGTTCTGGAACTGCATCGGCTGGACAAAGCGTGAAGATCTGAACTATTACGACTTCACCCTTAACGAGGCAAATATCACGGCATTCAACCAATAAAATGTTGGCTTTTCCGTAATTTATATAACCAAGGGAAAATTAGTCGATGACTTTTATAGGAGAATGATTATGCAGGAATATATCAAAGAAATCGCCGGTGGCGTGACGTCTGCAAAAGGTTTTCAGGCGGCGTGCGCTGAGGCGGAGATCAAATATAAGAACCGTACGGATATGGCAATGGTTTATTCGGAGGTACCATGTACCTGTGCCGGAACCTTTACCAGCAATGTTGTAAAGGCTGCCTGTGTGCAGTGGGATCAGAAGATCGTTGCATCCGGTGCGAAGATGCAGGCTGTTGTAGTGAATTCCGGTATCGCAAATGCATGTACCGGTCAGGAAGGCTGGGATGCCTGCGAGGCAACGGCGAAGGCTGTAGAGAAGGAATTAAATATACCGGCGAAGAGTGTAGCTGTTGCATCCACCGGTGTGATCGGCATGCAGCTTCCGGTGGACAAGCTGGTGAGCGGCGTGGCAAAGATGAGCAAGACGCTGGCGCATACGGCGGAAGCAGGTACGGCGGCATCCAAAGCGATCATGACGACGGATACCATCAACAAAGAGATCGCCGTGACCTTTGAGGTCGCAGGCAAGACGGTTACTCTTGGCGGTATGAGCAAGGGTTCCGGTATGATCCATCCCAATATGTGTACTATGCTCGGTTTTCTTACCACAGACCTGGCGATCGAGAAGTCTCTGCTGCAGGAGGCTCTCAGTGAAGTGATCAAAGATACCTTCAATATGATCACGGTAGACGGTGATACTTCTACCAATGATACATTGCTTATTATGGCAAACGGCCTGGCAGAGAACCCGGTCATTGCAGACAAGGGCGAGGCATATCAGATCTTTTATGAAGCATTGTTTACCGTATGCAGATATCTTGCACGCCGGATGGCCGGAGACGGAGAAGGCGCCAGCAAACTGTTTGAAGCAAAGGTCGTGAATGCAAGATCGAAGGACGATGCGAGAACCTTATCCCGTGCGATCGTAGGATCGAACCTTTCCAAGGCAGCGATCTACGGCTGCGATGCAAACTTCGGACGTTTCCTGTGCGCGATGGGATACTCCGGTGCACAGTTTGACCAGAACGATGTGGAACTGTTCTTTGAAAGCAAGGCAGGCAGACTGCAGGTATTTGACAAAGGTACACCGCTTGCTTTTGATGAGGATCTGGCAAAGAAGATCATGGAAACAGATGAGGTGACGGTTTTTGTGGATATGCATGAAGGCACCGAAGAGGCTACGGCCTGGGGCTGTGATCTGACCTACGATTATGTCAAGATCAATGCGGACTATCGGTCCTAATTTCACTCGGGAGGAAAAAACTATGTATTCAAAAGATATTGATAAACTGATCGAAAAGGCGGAGGTGCTGATCGAGGCGCTTCCTTATATCCAGAAGTATAACCGTCGGATCATCGTTGTTAAATACGGCGGCAGCGCCATGGCAGATCCGGAGTTGCAGAAGAATGTCATCAAGGATGTGACACTGCTGAAACTGGTCGGGTTCAAACCGATCATCGTGCACGGCGGCGGCAAGGAGATCTCTTCATGGGTAAAGAAGGTCGGCAAGGAAGCAGAGTTCGTCAACGGCCTGCGTGTGACCGATGCCGAGACCATGGAGATCGCCGAGATGGTACTGAATAAAGTCAACAAGCGTCTGGTATCCATGGTGGAGGAACTTGGCGTGCATGCTGTGGGTGTTTCCGGTAAGGACGGCAACCTGCTGAAGGTGGAAAAGCGTTATTCCGACGGCAAGGACATCGGTTTTGTCGGACAGATCACGGAGGTGAATCCGAAGATCCTCTTAGATCTGATCGATAAGGATTTTCTGCCGATCGTTTGCCCGATCGGTATGGATGATCATTTTGACAGTTACAACATCAATGCGGATGATGCGGCGTGTGCCGTAGCAAAGGCAGTCGGTGCGGAGAAGCTTGCATTCTTAACGGATATCGAGGGCCTGTACCGTGACATCAACGATAAGTCTTCCTTTATCTCCAGCATCAGCGCTTCCGAAGCAAGAGCACTGATCGACGGCGGGATCATCGGCGGCGGTATGCTGCCGAAGCTGGGTAACTGCATCGATGCGATCGAGAGCGGTGTACAGCGGGTGCATATCCTGGACGGACGTCTGGCGCACTGCCTGCTGCTGGAAGTATTTACCCGACAGGGCATCGGTACGATGATCGCTCCGGATGGAGCAAATATGGAGTAATGATCCAAAATAAGAAAGGTGAGATGAATTATGAGTCAGATGCAGGATTATATCAACGAGGCGGAAGCAGCCCTGTTACATACCTACAACCGGTATCAGGTGGTATTTGATCATGGCGAGGGCGTGCATCTTTATGATATCGAAGGAAAGTCGTATCTGGATTTTGTATCCGGGATCGGCGTATTTGCACTGGGCTATGGCAATAAGGAATATAACGATGCCGTAAAAGCACAGGTGGATAAGATCCTTCATACTTCAAACTATTACTATAATGTACCGGCGATCGAAGCAGCCAAGGCAGTAAAGAAAGCATCCGGTATGGATCGTGTCTTCTTTACCAACAGCGGTGCCGAAGCCGTGGAAGGCGCTTTGAAAGCGGCAAGAAAATATGCGTACCTGAAAGACGGCGCGACGGATCACGAGATCATTGCTATGGAGCATTCCTTCCATGGACGTACTTTCGGCGCACTTTCCGTAACCGGAAAGAAAGCATACCGGGAAGCGTTCGAGCCGATGATCGGCAATATCCGTTTTGCAGAGTACAACAATATTGACAGTGTAAAGGCGCTGATCAATGACAAGACCTGTGCGATCATCATGGAGACGGTACAGGGCGAGGGCGGTATCTATCCGGGACAGGAAGATTTCTTAAAAGAAGTGCGTGCCATCTGTGATGAGAAGGACATCCTGCTGATCCTGGATGAGATCCAGTGTGGCATGGGACGTACCGGTGAGTATTACGCTTGGCAGCGTTACGGTGTAAAACCGGATATCATGACTACGGCGAAAGCTCTGGGCTGCGGTGTGCCGGTCGGCGCATTTTTGATGACGGAAAAGGTTGGACAGAACAGCCTGGTAGCGGGCGATCATGGTACGACCTACGGCGGCAATCCGCTGGCAGGTGCAGCGATCGTGGAAGTGTTCCGCCAGTTTGAGAATAAGAAGGTATTGGAGAACGTACGCCGCGTCGGCGCATATCTCTATGAAAAGCTGGATGAGATCGCAGCGGCGCAGGCAGACGTAGTGGAGCACAGAGGTGTGGGTCTGATGCAGGGACTGGAGTTTGATCATCCGGTAGCCGAGATCATTAACAAGGCATTGGATAAGGGGCTGGTACTCATCAATGCCGGCACCAACATCATCCGTTTCCTGCCGCCTCTGGTGATCACGGAAGCAGATGTGGACGCGATGCTTGAGATCTTAAAGGAGTGCCTGTAAGAGCATGCGTGCAAAGACTTACATTTATATGTTTCTGATCGTGTTTCTTTTGGGCGGCCTGTATCTGGCACTGCAGCCATCCGGAGATGGTGATGCGCCGGAGATCCTGCCGGTCCCGAAAGAAACCAAAACGATCACCTTGTGGTATACAGATGCTGCGCTGACAGAGTACTTAAACAGCGCAGCGCTTGCTTTTTATGAGCGTGAAGGCGTGCGTGTAGAGCCTGTATTACGATCCGGGCTTGAGTACATCGAAGAGATCAATGAGGCAAGCGTGCGGCCGACTGCGGAGCTTGCGGCGCCGGACCTGTATATTGCGGGTTCGGATTCTCTGGAAAAGGCAGCACTGGCAGGACTTGTGCAGGTGCCGGGAGATCCCGAACACATCTTAAACGATTTCAATTTTCCTTCCAACGCATTGGATGCAGTAACGTATCGCGGACAGGTCTATGCATATCCGTTCTATTTTGATACGGCTTTTTTGCTGTACAACCAGACCTATCTTTCGCAGATGGCGGAAACGTCGCTGCGCAGTGAACTGGCAGGAGCCACTGCAGACGAAGATGCGGATGATGATGCCGCAATGGCGATGCAGGAAATGGCAGAAGAAGCAGGCGTGCCGGAGGGCTTTACGGAAGAAGAATGGCAGCAGAAGATCGCGGAACGTACGAAGGCGATGATCCCGTCATCGATCGAAGATATCATGGAACTGGCAACGGATACGGCAGCGCCGGAAGGCATGGAAAACTTCTTTCTGTGGGACGTGTCGGATATTTATTATAATTATTTCTTTACCGGCGCTTATATGGATGTGGGCGGCAGCTTCGGTGATAATCCGGGAATCCTCGATATCTGCAATGAAGATACCGTACAGTGTATGACGGTGTATCAGGGACTGCACGAATTCTTTTCCATCGAATCCAAAGAAAGCAGTTACGAATCCGTGCTGCAGCAGTTTCTCGAAGGGAAGACCCTGTTTACCATCGCAACGACGGATGCCCTTTCTACGCTGAAGCGGATGTGCGATAACGGGGAATTTGCATATGGTTATGGTGTGGCGCAGCTGCCCGGCGTGGATAATGCGCATATCGCGCGCGGCTTGTCGGAAACCAGCTGCATCGTAGTCAACGGCTATTCGGAACAGAGCGAAAGCGCAGATCTGTTTGCGGAATACCTGATGTATGAGATGACGGATTCGCTGTATGAACGTACCGGAAAACTGCCCTGTGTCGGCAGTCTTGCGGAAGATATCCTTTCGGCAGAAGATGTGGTACGTGTGATCTACAGAGACAGCGTGTCGCTTCTGAAACTGTTACAGCTTTCCAATTTCTGGGCAAAACTGGAGCAGGCGTATACACGTGTGTGGGACGGGGAAGATCCCCGAGCGGAACTGGAGGCACTGGATGCACAGATGCATTCACAGCTGGAATGATTTTCCGGATTTTCTGCTTTGCTTAAAACACCCTTGACGCACTTACAATTTTTTTTGAAAACTTCTTGAATCTTGAATCACGATATCTTAAAATAAAACTTGCAAATGATGTCTGAGAAGGCCTTTTGCACGCTTAGCACGTGTAGAAGGAGCACATCATGAGAAACAGGAAACCAGATTTTCTGACCGTAGTTGTAATAGTTTTATTTCTGACAGGGTGCGGATCCGCACAGACATATCTGACGGGACAGTTAGAACGATCGGCCGCAGGTGGAGCAAACTTCACAGGGCCGGAAACGGAGCAGTCCGAAACAGAGGAAACTGAGGACGAGCACACAGAGGCAGAGGAAGTTAAGCCGGCTGTGTGTTTTGTGCATGTCAGCGGCGCCGTACAGAAACCGGGAGTGTATGAACTGCCGGAGGGAAGCCGCCTCTATGAAGTGATCGAAATGGCAGGCGGTTTTACGGAAGACGCTGCGGAGGCCTACTGTAATCTGGCAGCGGTGATCGGGGATGGCATGCAGTATCATATCCCGACGGAAGAGGAAGCGGGATCGCTGTCGGGAGGCATCGGAGAAAGCAGCGATACACCGGCGGGAGCATATGACGCGGAAGGAAGGCTGGATCTGAACCGGGCATCGAAAGAGGAACTGATGCAGCTGACCGGGATCGGTGAGACCAAAGCGGAAGCAATACTGGCCTATCGTGAAGAACACGGCGGATTTGGCAGTACGGAAGAACTGAAGCAGGTCTCCGGGATCGGAAATGCAACCTATGAAAAACTACAGGATGATATCGCAGTGAGATGACAAGACGGCCGGTGATCTTTGCCGGACGATATACAGAAGGATATAGAGTATGGCAGGAAAAGTACTGATCGTTGATGATGAAAAAGCAATCGTAAAAGGTTTGAAATACAGTATTGAGCAGGATGGTCTGGAAACGGATGCGGCATATGACGGAGAGGAAGCATTGGAACTGGCACGCAGCAATGCGTATGATCTGATCCTTCTGGATCTGATGCTGCCGAAGATCGACGGTATGGAAGTATGCCGTCAGATCCGTTCTTTTTCGGATGTGCCGATCATCTTCCTTACGGCAAAAGGCACCGATATGGATAAGATCATGGGATTTGAATCCGGAGCGGATGATTACATCACCAAGCCGTTTAACATTCTGGAAGTGAAGGCGCGCATCAAGGTATTTATGCGGCGCGGAAAAAAGAAGGAAGCGCCGAAGCCGGCCAATCCGGGTATCGTGGAGAACGGTGAGTTTCGTTTTGATATTGATAATCGCAGATTATATATTCAGGGCAGAGAGATTAATCTGACGGCCAAGGAATTTGATATCCTGGAACTGTTGGTAACACATCCCGGAAAAGTCTACAGCAGGGATCAGTTAAAGGAACTGGTGTGGGGCAAGGAGTATTCGGGCGATGCGCGTACCGTGGATGTGCACGTGCGGCGTTTGCGCGAGAAGGTGGAGGAAACACCGGGCGCGCCGAAGTACGTACAGACCAAATGGGGCGTGGGATATTTCTATAAAGGATGAAAAGATTTACAATTCTTCGAAGCTTTCGACTTCGGATATTTATCATTATATTGTTGGTGGGGCTGCTGACGGCGGAAGTCATGCGTTATGCCCAGCTGAGTAATTACCGTTCCCAGCTGGTGTCGGAAAGAACGATGGAGGTTATGGAGGCAGCCCGCATTACGGCAAATAAACTGATCAGCTATAACTATCTGCAAAATCCGTCTTCAGAACTGATCGAGGCCCAGCTGCAACAGCTTTCCATGTTTTTTGAGGGGCGCATCATCGTGATCGATGAGAACTTCCGGGTGCTTGCAGATACCTATGATATCAGTGTCGGTAAGACGATGATCGGCGAGGAAGTGATACGCTGTTATCAGGGGAAGACGATCACCAATTATGATTCGGGCAGCCGGTATATCGAAGTGGTGGTTCCTATCGTGCCGCTGACCAAACCGGGTGAGGAGGAGCAAACGGAAGGGGTGCTGCTGATCAGCGCATCCACTGCGGACATTTTTCGTAATGCAGCGGATATCGGAAGGCGTGCCGTGATCATCGAGATCGTTTTTATGATGCTGGTAGTCGGTATCGCTGCGATCGTGGCAGGTGTGATCGTTCGGCCGTTTGACCGTGTGACCAAAGCCATCGGCAGTGTGGTCACCTTTGATGATGAAACACCGGTGGTATCGGATTACAAAGAAACACAGGAGATCGTGGAGGCGTTTAATAAGCTGCGGCAGCGCCTTAAAGTGCTGGATGATTCCAGACAGGAATTTGTGAGTAATGTCTCCCATGAACTGAAGACTCCGATCGCATCCATTAAGGTACTGGCAGATTCTCTGAATGTACAGGAAGAGGTTCCGGTGGAAGTGTACAAGGATTTCATGCAGGATATTTCCGTAGAGATCGACCGGGAAAATGAGATCATCACGGACCTGTTGAATCTGGTGCGCATGGAAAAGGGGGCTTCGGATCTTCGGATCGAAAACCGCAATATCAATGAGCTGCTGGAGCAGATCGTAAAGCGGCTCGGACCGCTGGCGAGAAAGAATGAGGTGGATCTGATCCTGGAAAGCCATCGTCCGGTCAATGCGGATATTGATGAGGTAAAGTTTACACAGGCGATCACCAATATCATTGAAAACGGTATCAAGTATAACAAGCATCCGGGCTGGGTAAAGATCGCGCTGGATGCGGATCATCAGTATATGACTATCGATATCTCGGATTCCGGTGTGGGTATCCCGGAAGCGGAGCAGGGGCATATCTACGAACGTTTTTACCGTGGAGACAAGTCACATTCCAAGGAGATCAGCGGTACGGGGCTCGGGCTTTCTCTGACGCGTAAATCCATCCTGCTGCATCGCGGGTCGATCGAGGTGAACAGCGTGGTAGGTGAGGGAACGGATTTTGTTGTGAAGATACCGCTCAGCTATATTCAGGAGCAGGAAAAGAAATGAGTAACGGCTGCAGGATAAAACAAAACAGGATATGGTTATGTACTGCGTTGTTCTGGCTGTTTGTTTTCGGCCTGGGGGCTTGCGGCAGGACGGAAGAGGAAGAAACGGAAGAAAGCGCATATCGTATCTATTATCTGAATAAAGCGGAAACCGCGCTGGTATCAGAGCAGTATCAGCCGAAAAGCGGTGTGGGCGATGCGGAAAGTCTTGTACCGGAGTTGCTGGAAAGGCTCGCGGAGGCGCCGGAATCGCATGACTGGCATGCGCCGCTGCAGATGGATTTTAAACTGATCCGCTATTATGTGGAGAGCAATCAGGCGGTGTTGTCCGTAGATCCGTCCTACAGGGAAATGTCACCGACGCGGGAAGTGCTGGTACGTGCTGCGCTGGTGCGGACGCTGGTTCAGATTCCCGGGATCGAAGGTGTGAGCATGCTTGTCGGGGAAGAACCGCTGCAGGATCGTTCCGGAAATCCCATCGGTGTGATGCATAAGGATACTTTCGTGGATAACGAAGGTGTAGAGATCAATGCATATGACCAGGTGGCACTGCATCTTTATTTTGCGGATGAAACGGGAACAAAGCTGGTGGAGAGCAACCGGAACGTGAGCTACAATACGAACATACCGATAGAACGCCTGGTGGTAGAAATACTGATCGCAGGACCGGAAGAGAAAGAGATCTATCCTACTGTAGATCCGGATACCAGGATACTCTCTGTAACGGATGCGGACGGAGTATGTTACGTGAATCTCAGTCCGGAATTCTTAAATGCGGTCGGAGATGTGACTCCGGAAGTGACGTTGTATTCGATCGTCAATTCCCTTGCGGAGCTCAAAGATGTTCACCGGGTGCAGTTTATGGTGAACGGGGATTCGCAGGTGCTGTACCGCGAGATGATACAGCTGGACAACAGTTTTTCCAGAAATCTGGATATTGTGAAGTAATAAAAATGAAAAGACCATTATGTACAGGCTGTCTTTTCTTTCTTGTTCTGGTATGGCTCGGACTGCGGTGGCTCGGGCCGCCCGACAATCCATACCGGGAATACCCGGGCGAAACGGTCACATTCACCGGTGTGGTGGAGTGGAAGGAAGAAAAGAACGGAAAGCAGTTATTCTATCTGAAAGATGTCAGATTCTCTGACGGAAGATCTCAGGAAAAAACGGAATATAAAACGGATGCAGGCAGGATCGGCCTGATCTGCAGTCTGCCGGAGGACGGCGTATTGCCGCCTTTGGGCAGCGGTATCGCTGTGCGTGGAAGAGTATCTTTGTATCGCAATGCGACCAATCCGGGAGAATTCGACCTGCAGGAATACTATCTGTATAAAGGATACGGCGCGAAACTGGCAGTACAGGAGTGGGACCTTGCCGCAGATCATTATGACAGCCGGAAAGAGGGGCTGTGGCAGCTGCGCCGCTTCCTTGGGAAAATCTATGATGCATGTCTTCCGGAAGAAGACGCCGGTGTGATGAAAGCAATGGTGCTCGGAGATAAAGGGGAACTGTCGTCGGATATCAAAGATCTGTATCGTGTGAACGGGATCTCGCATATCCTGGCGATCAGCGGACTGCACATCAGTATACTCGGGATGGGTTTGTATAAAAGCCTGCGCAAGGCAACGGTACCGATCTTTCCGGCAGCCACGGCCGCATTATTCCTGATGGTGAATTATGCGCTGCTGACCGGAGCGAGTACATCGACGGTGCGTGCCGTGATCATGTTCGGCCTGATGGCAGGCGCGGATGTGGAGCGTCGCAGTTATGATCTGCCGACGGCGCTGGCGCTTTCGGCGGCCTGCACGGTATTCTTTGCACCATACGAAGTGATGCTTTCATCGTTTTGGATGTCTTATACAGCGGTAGCCGGGATCGCGATCTTTTATCCGGCCCTCATAGAGGGGATACGGTTTGGACGGGATCTGCGGAGCAAAGCGCTGCAGGCATTCTCGGGGAGCCTGGCGGTGACGGTATTCACGCTGCCGCTGATCTTACAGAACTATTATGAGACGCCGGTGTATTCGGTGCTGCTCAATCTGATCGTGATCCCGCTGATGAGTGTGCTGATGGTATGCGGACTGCTGGTATTGCTGCTTGGGAGCGTCTATCTGCCGGCAGGGATCCTGGCGGGACTGCCCTGTCACGGCATTTTAAAACTGTATACCCTGCTATGCGGCTTCTTACAGAAACTGCCGGCGCATACTTATATTGCAGGATGTCCGACGGAAATACAGATGCTGCTTGTGTATCTGACCTTTGGCAGTGTATTTCTGCTGGGGCGCAGGATCGTGCTTAAGACAGCAGGATATATTCAGGAGCTGGGTAAGAAAAACACATGGTATGGTCAGCTGCTCTGTTGTATCGGCGGTAAAAAGATCTATTCAAAAGAGCCGGAGATGGATCTGAAGAGACTTTTTTTGTGGAGATGCGGTTTGGTATCGGCTGCAGTACTGATCCTGCTGATCCGCTTCCGGCCGCAGGTGGGAGTGACTTTCCTGGATGTAGGACAGGGTGACGGCATCTGCTTTGAGAGTCCGGATCTGACCGTGATGCTGGACGGTGGCAGTACGAGCAAAGATGCTTTATTCCAATACCAATTGGAACCGTTTTTGAAATACCGCGGGATCGCAAAGATCGACTACTGGTTTATCACGCACCCGGATACGGATCACTGCTCCGGATTGATCGAGATGTTATCGGACGGAACTTCATCTTCTGGAACTTCATCTTCCGGAAAAACAAACAGCGGGATCGTGATCGGCGCGATCGTGCTGCCGGATGCACATGGCGCGCGGGAAGACTTTGCCGAACTGATCATATTGGCGGATGCGCATGGGATCCCGGTATTGTGGAATGCGGCGGGTTCGATATTGCAGGGAGAGCAGCTGAGGTTTGTATGCCTGCACCCGGAGGGCGGGTATGTGACCGAAGATGTGAACAGTTATTCCCAGGTGCTGGAGGTGAGCGGGGGCGGCTTTACGGGGATCTTCACGGGCGATGCCACGGTGGAAAGCGAGAGAACAATAATGGATCATCTCGGAAACGTTACGGATATATTGTCTCACCCGGCGGAGGGATATTTCTGTTTAAAACTAGGACACCATGGTTCGCATACTTCCACATCGCAGGAGTTTCTGGAATGGGTATCCCCGCAGATCGCGATCGTCTCCTGCGGATGGCACAATTCCTACGGACACCCTCACGCGGATGTGATGGAGCGCGTAGAGGCGATGGGATGCGATGTGTTCCGTACCGATGAAGACGGCGCGATCCTGCTCCGGGCAGTGAACGGGGAAATTTCGGTGGAACGTTTCTGTAAATAAAAAAATCCTGTAAAAAAACATCCTGACAGCCAAATATTTTAGGAGGATATTTCGTTACTATTATGTAACAACGAATCCGGAGAGGAGATATGTTTATGAAAAGAAATTGGCTGGTAAAGGCGCTGATGGTTGCAATGATCGTGGTAAGTCTGTGCGCATGCGGGAAAAATGAGCCGGAAGAAGTCGAAGAAGAAGCAGAAATGATTCTTTCCGTAACAATAAAAGGAAGATGGGGCGCTTCTGATGATACGCAGTTGTATATGGCGGATGAGCTCAAAGAAGGGGATGTTCTGTACGACAGGTTTGGTACGATCACGGTCAGAGAGATTGCTGACGGTAAAGTGGAACTGGAACTGACCGGAGGTTTTGTGAAGCCAAACTGGGATGGAACCATCAATTTACGGAAGGAGCCGCTTACGAAAGTGGTGCTGGAATCAGGCGAGCATATTACGCTTGTTACCCAGACGACGGACAATGGTGATAAAATAAAAATCCGGTTTGGGGGATTAGATGAAGAAGATGAAGAATAAAAAATCCGGGCAGGGGATACACATCCTGCCCGGATTTTTTTATGCGTTTTGTTTTATTCGGTTCAGTCACTCAAAGACTGGGTTACGGGAACCTCGTTCTTCTTGTTGTAACAGCTGAAGATCCGGTCTACTTCCTTTTCATCCTGCTTCGGGGTGATCAGTGAAACCACCGGAACGATGATCAGACCTGCCAGCATTACAAATGCTCCCGCATTGATCGGGGACTGAAGCAGCTGGGGAAGAGTAGTTCTAAACAGCATATTGTAGGTCATAAATCCTGCGCCGAAGATGAAGTTGACAAGGCAGGCTGCCTTGGTGGTCTTCTTCCAGTACAGGCCATAGAGAAACGGAGCAAGGAATGCACCTGCCATAGCACCCCATGAAATACCCATCAGCTGCGCGATGAAGTTTACACTGGAACGGTACTGAAGGATCGCGAGTACAACGGAGATCGCGATGAAGACAACGATCAGGATCCGGATGCAGAGTACCTGTTTCTTATCCTTCATATCCTTGACGATCGTACCTTTGATGAAGTCGATCGTCAGTGTGGAACTGGATGTCATGACCAGAGAAGACAGCGTGGACATCGAAGCGGACAGGACCAGGATCACTACCAGGCCGATCAGTGCCGGGCTTAAATTGGAAAGCATGGTCGGGATGATGGCATCGAAACCTTCGGTCTTGACATCTACCTGATCACTGAAGAGACGTCCGAAGCCGCCGAGGAAATAGCATCCGCCTGCCACAACTCCGGCAAAGAGCGTGGAGATAATGGTTCCCTTGGTGATGGACTTCTCGGATTTGATCGCATAAAATTTCTGAACCATCTGAGGGAGTCCCCATGTTCCGAGAGAAGTAAGGATCACAACGCCGATCAGATTGAGCGGATCCGGGCCGAAGAAGGAATTGAAGATACCGGGTGTGGCGCTGACTTCCGGATCGGAGATCTTTGCAAGACCGTCCAGAGCAGCCAGGAATCCGCCCTTGGAATTGAGCACGGCCAGGATAACAGCCACGATGCCGAAGAGCATGATGATACCCTGGATAAAGTCGTTGATCGCGGTAGCCATATACCCGCCCACGATAACATAGATACCGGTAAGGATTGCCATAAGAATAATACAGTAGATATAGTCGATATCAAACGCCATACTGAACAATCTGGAAAGACCGTTGTACAGAGAGGCGGTATACGGGATCATAAAAATGAATACGATCAGGGATGCAAAGAGTTTGAGAGCCTTGGAATCAAACCGCTGACCGAAGAATTCCGGCATGGTTGCAGAATTCAGATGCTGGGACATGATACGGGTGCGTCTTCCGAGCACACGCCACGCGAGCATGGAACCGAGAAGTGCATTGCCGATACCGATCCAGGTGGATGCGATACCGTATTTCCAGCCGAATTGTCCGGCATATCCTACGAAGATAACGGCGGAAAAATAACTGGTACCGTAAGCAAAGGCGGTGAGCCAGGGGCCTACGCTCCGGCCGCCGAGCACGAAGCCGTTGACATCGGTGGAGTTCTTGCGGCAGTAGAAACCTACGCCGATCATCACACCGAAAAAGATTACAAGCATCAGAACCTTGATTATCATTTTCTTTCATCCTCCGGTTTGAAATATAGATCTGGCACATTTTGGCCACACGAAAGTTAGTTTATCATGTTAAGGTATCGATGTAAATAGGACGCAGGGCCGCAGCACGGGGATTTTTAGGTTGACGGATGCGCGGACGGGAAGGTAGAATAAGTATTGTTTTTACGGAGGAAAAATATGGCAGCGAAGAAGGCCGCGGAAGCATCCGTCAACTGGGTGGCAGAGGATCTGAAGAACAAAGAACTGAAGAATATCTACCTGCTCTACGGTGAGGAAGCGTTCCTGAAACAACAGAATATGAACTGGCTGCTCAAGTACCTGATGCCGGAAGATGACGGGATGAATTTTGCGCGCTTTGACGGCAAAAAGGCAGAGGTGGAGGCGATCATCGAATTTGCCGATACAATGCCCCTTTTTGCGGATCACCGCGTGGTGCTGGTGACCGACAGCGGTTTTTTTAAGAACGGCAATGCGGAACTCAACGATTATATCAAACATCTGCCGGAAACGACCTATCTGATCTTTGTAGAAAAAGAAGCCAGCGGAGTGACGGCGCTGTTTAAGACCGTAAAGGAACTGGGGCGTGTTGTGGCCTACAACGAGATGACCGAGGATGAGATCCGGATCCAGGTATTGCGGATCTTAAAACGGGAAGGCAAGCAGATGCGGGGGTCGACCTTTTCCTATCTGCTGATGAAGACCGGTACCGATATGATGAACATTGCTTCGGAACTGGAGAAATTGATCTGCTATACCCTGGGACGGGAGGAGATCACGGCGGAGGATATCGATGCCGTGACCACGGCCAGGATCGAGGAGCATGTTTTTGTGCTGACCAATGCCATTGCGGAAAAGCAGCAGAGGAGAGCTCTCGACAGTTATTATGAAATGTTGAGTCTGAATGCGAAACCCATGGGGATCATTTCCCTGCTGGCAGGACAGTTCAACCGTATGCTGCGGGTAAAAGACCTGCGCAGCATCGGTATGGATCAGAAGCAGATCGAGGCAAAACTGAAGATGAAGGCCTTTGCCGTGCAGGAAAACGGAAGGCTGGCATCCCGCTTCAGTATGGAAGAACTGAAGGAAGCGATCGAGGATTGCGTAAAGGCGGAAGAAGCGATCAAGACCGGACGGATGAGTGACCGGCTGAGTGTGGAAACGCTGATCATTAAGCATAGCATCTGATGCACCCGCTTATGCCGGTGCATTTTGATTTTCGTAACGGGGAGGTTTTTATATGCGGATACTGGTAACGAATGATGACGGGATCGGAGCGGAAGGGCTGCGTCGTGTCGTGGAGATGGCAAAAGGGTTCGGAGAAGTGTGGGTCGTGGCGCCGGCCAGCCAGTGCTCGGCCATGTCCCAGTGCGTAACGATCCGGAGATCACTCACAGTGCATCCGGAAGCTTATCCGGTCGAGGGAGTAAGAGCCTACAGTGTATCCGGAACCCCGGCGGACTGCGTGGATGCTGCGCTTGGCTATCTGATGAAGGACTGCAGACCGGACTGGTGCTTTTCCGGGATGAACTGGGGTTTCAATGCCGGTTTTGACATTGCCTATTCCGGAACGGTAGGCGCGGCGATGCAGGCGCTGATGCTGGGTGTGCCGGCGATCGCATTTTCCAATAAAAAAGGCGATATGTACGAAACGGCAGACCACTATATGGCAGAGATCGCAGAAACACTGATGAAAAAAGAAAAACTGACGCGGGAGATCTGGAATGTTAATTTCCCGGGATGTACCCTGGCGGAATGCAGGGGCATTGAGTGGGATGTGGCGATCGAGCCGACGCCGTATTTTTACGGGGATTATCAGACGGAAGCCGGAGAGAACGGCAGTGTGATCCTTCTGGACCGCGACGTGTATCATGAGGATCACGGGGAGCGGCATACGGATGTGGCGGCGCTTCTGCACAACAAGGTGGCGGTAGGCCGGATCCGGAGTATGGTACTGTAAAGGGTGTTTATGACAGATAGTAACTGTTCAGAACTTATCGGTTCTGAATGGTTATGACAGATATTCTTCTAACTGGCGGATCTCTTCGGAGATCTGTTCTTTTTCGATTTCCAGTTCATCGTGCTCGGACTGCAGTTCGAACAGTTCGTTGTTCCAATAGGCCATTCTTCCGCGGGAATGCCACCGGTCGGGGGCATTGTATTTCGCATATAAAACAAAACCAAGATACAGAAGTACTGCGGTGAGCAGGATCGCCGGCAGCAGCGGTATCATGAGAAACAGACAGATTGACAGATTAATGACGATCACCACGCATAAGAGCAGTACCTTAAGCGCTTCGCCGGAATGCTTCTTTTCGTAAAGGGACATATAATCCAGCAGGTCCTGGCGGCGTTTTTCGATGTAAAGGAGACGCCACACGATCCGCGATTTGCGATCCTGCTTCAGGGAAAGCGTGTGTGCTTTTTCCAGCTCTTCATTTGTTCGCTGCCGGTGTTCATGATGTTCAAAAGAATAGGAAAGCGCGCCGGCATAACTGAGATGGAAGGTCGGCTGATCACTGATCGGTTCTGCGTCATTTTTTTCTTTTGTACCCAGATAAAACGCTGTGTCCTTATTCATGTTTTCAAGTGTATCACAGTTATGCTATACTGTCTAACGAAATAGTGTCAGGAACAGTTCTTTAATTCGTAAAACAGGGGAGAAAATATGGCGGATCTGAGACAACTGGCGGTTTTCTGCCACAAAATGGATAACGCGCTGCATGCCGGCTTTGATATAAAACAGGCTTTGCTGGTCATGCAGGATGATAAAAACGGAGCGCTGTCGAAGGCGATCGAGCATACCTATGAAGGCGTATGCGGCGGCCGACAGCTGCACAGCGCTATGCGCAGGGATGAAGAGATCTATACGCCGGATCTGGTCAATGCCGTGTATGTTGCGGAACAGACCGGGCACTATGAATATGCATTTTCCAGGATGGCGAAACGCTTTGACGCACAGGAGTCTACCCGGCGCAAGATCCGGAGCGCGATGATCTATCCGGTCATTGTGCTGCTCGTGTTTATCGTGGCGCTTCTGGCGGTGGCGAAGGTATGGCATTTCCTGCCGCAGGCCCTGATGATCATTGCTGGGATCGTGGTGGCGATCATGATGTTTTTCTTTCTGAAATTCAGCGGGGACAATCTCAGCCGGCACAGTCAGATCGTCGGCAATGTGTATATCCATATCCCGATTGTCGGAAAATGTATCATGCAGGAGGAACTGGCGGACTTTGCCAGCAATATGGCGGTTTTTTACAGCTGCGGTGAACCGGTGGAAAAAGGGCTTACGTACTGTCTGGCATCGATCCGCTATGCAGTTTTGCGGGATAAGGTCCGCAAAGCGGCAGATTGGGTACGACTGGGGAACCCGTTATCTGAGGCGCTGCAGAACCAGGGGATCTTCCCGCCGGATCTGATCAATTCCTTAAAGACCGGTGAAGCATCCGGCAATGTGGAGGAAATGCTGGACCGCATCGCGGATTACTACCGTCAGGATATACAGCACCGGACGGATATCCTGCTGGCGATCCTGCGGCAGTAGCTGACATAGGAACTTCAGCCGGTCGTAACAGTGCGGTCTGGTTATAAACAGTAACGAAAAGTCGTCATTTTGGCGGCTTTTTTTATGCGCACTCGCGCGTAAGGAATGTGTTGCTGACGCAACCGCGCTCGGCGCGAGCGTTCTGCAGGCAGAACGCTATTTTTACTTTATAGGAAATTCCGCCTGGCGGCGGAATCTTGAAGGAAAACGCCCGGACAAGACCGGGCGTAGCAAACAAAACGGTGTTTAGATCAGAAAATATAAAACCCTTCTGCTCCAACTTCATCGTCTAATAGATCGTCATCCTCATGAAGGAAATAATCCATATCCAGAAGATCGTCATCACTCATATGTTGAACGTCTTCACTGGTCATCCCTTCAGGTGGATGCTCCATATACTGTTTGCGGAGTTCCTCTACATGTTTTTGATCCATAAGTGCCACCTCCATCTATTATCATACCATAAATAGAGAAGGTTTCGTATAATTCCTTCCGGTGGGAGGACGGATTTTTGACCGTAACATGGTCTTTTCATAGAGTTCATGTAGAGAAACGTGTTTATGGTTATAACGGAGTTCACAAACGGACATCCGCTTATGGCATTTCGGACAGGCTATTGGATCATAGCCAAAGGCGCTGAGAATGGATTCACGCCATCGATTGAAGGAAAGCAGAATACGATGTTTTTCTTTGGAAATGGCACGGCGGATTGTTTCGTCGGTAGAACGGTGACGGGCATACAAGCCATAGTAACGGATCATTTTAAAGTGCTTGTCGGGGATATGGCGGATGAGACGTTCTATGAATTCTAATACAGGGATACGTTCTGTGACAAGAACATCATCCTCATGCCGGTTGTAGTGAAAAGTAACATAGTCACCATCGTAAGAATCAATACGTGAAGTTGCGATGACAGGCCGCCCCAGATATCTGCCGATGTACTTGGTGATGACCTTGGGATCGCAGAGGTTTGGTTTGGCATAAACATAGAATCCGTTTTTGTGATTATGATAGATAGATGCTTTCACTTTTTTGAACGATGGCCCCAGTTTGGCCTGAAGTATATTTAAAAGGGCTGTCTGGAAGGAGTCGCGGAGCAGTTTATAGTTGAAGTGCTTTATGCTACGCCATTCACCGTTATTACCAAGCCCGCCTTCGGAGACCAGGCAGTGTATGTGTGGATTCCATTTCAGATCCCGTCCAAAGGTATGCAGAACGCAGATGAACCCCGGGGTAAAGAGTTGAGTTTTGTTTACTTTATGAAACATACGTATGATAACGCTGCGTACGGCAGAAAAAAGGCAGTTTAGGAGTGAACGGTCTTTAAGGAAAAAAGGACGAAGTTCTTCAGCGATAGTAAAAACGCAATGGCGATGATGCGCGTTAATAAGTTTAAAAGACATGGCAGTGGTGCGATCAATAGAGTACATGTTACCGCAGGTGGGGCAGAAACGGCTGTGACAGCGAAAAGGAACAAACTTAAGATGTCCGCAATTATCACAGCGATACATAGCGCCGCCAAAGGCCGGATCGCCACAATTGATCATCTTTTCAACGTTTTCGATGACTGCTGAACGTGGATGCAGAGTATAATACATTTCTTCATAATGATCTCGGAAGATGGTTTGGAGGATGCTCATAAGACTATTATGGAGCATATCAGCTTAAAAGAAAACCCCTCCCCCATGAATGGGGGGCAGGGGGGCTGATGCGCCAAAGGCGCTTTTTTATATGTCAGAACAAACACAGAACGGATATTCGTTAAAGTCCAAAGTATTGTACTTTGAATGAGTACAATAGGTTTCAGAACAAGGGAACAGCCGGAAACGGTGCGGATCTGACGGAGGTGACGATCATGGATATCAAGGTAACGAACAGAATGGGACACTATGAGATCTACGTGATGGGAAATTTCTACTGTGCCTGCGAAGATATGCGGGAAGTGGAAGAGGAACTGGAAGAACTGAAGAATCAGGCGGCATAATTTTGCCGCCAGGCTTAGCGAGATCGTATAAATGAGGAGGGATAAGAAAATGAACAGTCAGGCAGAAAGAGTGTATTGGGAAGAAACGGAAATCGACAGAAGACAGAGACTGGCGCAGGGCAGTGCAAGAAAACTGGCGATGGTCCCGGCGAAGAAAAGCAGAAAAACAGAACGGAACCAGGCCGGCAGGAACCGCAGATACCGGACCAGAAAAGATAAGAGTGACCGGCTGTTTTACGGCCTGGTCGTGATGCTGGTCCTGATACTGTTTTTCGGTTCCAGGGTGAAAGCGGTCGGGCAGGAAGATATCAGCGGAGACAACGGTCTGTATTATCGTGATCTGGTGGACGGATATACGAAGATCCTGCGGGAAGAACTGGCAGACAGGGGATATGCCAACAGCGGGATCACTACGACCGGGATTTTTGAAGGACAGATGCGTACCTATCGGATCGATATCCATAACGAAAGATTTGACCGTCTGGAAGAGAAAGAACAGGCAGATCTGCTTGCATCTCTGGGAGAGATACCTTTTCAGGCAGCCGGAGTTAAAGTAAAGTTGTGTCTAATTCCGTAATTTAAGAATATACTATATTTCACCGGGCAGCCGGGGACGCTATGCCGTGCCAGCAACATGAGGAGGTGCGGCTTATGAGTGTAATAGAGATATTAACTCTTGGATTGCTGATATGTGTGATCATCGCTATTATGCAAAATAAAAAATAGCGTCCGGCTCTGTGCTAAGACGCTATTTTTCTCAATAGACAATTAATACAGTGGCGGCACGGCTTTATCGTGTTCCGACTGTCCTGTTAAGTGCATTATATCTTGATCGCATATTTATGTCAAATAAAATGGGCTTGATATGGAACGATATCTTGTCCTTTTTGTGTTTTTACGGTACAATATATGGCGTTGGTATGATAGCCATAGTTTGATGATCAAAGGGGAGAAAAAGCATGCGGCCGGAACCGAGACCATATGAGAGATACAGGCATTTCAAAGGACGGGATTATCAGGTATTGCTGATTGCCACCGATGCGGGCAGCGGCAGGAAGAGCGTGGTATATCAGGGACTGTATGAACCGTTCCGTATCTACGTAAGGGATATGGAAGAATTCCTGAGTGATGTGGACCGGGGAAAGTATCCCTATGCACAGCAGAAGGAACGCTTTGTTTTGCTGGAAACAAAGGAAACGGACGGCGCGGAAAAGACCGAGAATAAAGACATTCATATCGATACGGCGAAAGATAAACCGGATCTCGTGCGTACTGCGGGAGAGATGAGCGAAAAGAAGCCGGAAAAGAGTTTTCCGAAGAGAGAAAATCTTTCGGAGAAAGCGGAGAAGATCACGCTTTCCCATACATCGGAAGGAAAGAGCATATTTACCAAAAAGGAACGGCCGGAGCGGGCGGAGGAAAATTCCATCCGTATGATAGATCCGGAGGAACGCCGAAACAAAACTTCGGAGCAGGAAAAAGCGGTACCGGAGGAAACACCGGATGCGGAGCCGGGGACGGCTTCTGCCGTAGATCCTTCGCTGACCAAGTTTCTGGATGCGGATACCGTTGAGAAGAAACTGGAAGTGCTGTTCAAGGAGAAGAGCAGGCTGACGCCGAAGACACTGATGCTGATCGAACTGTCCCTGGGGCTGGAAGTGCAGGATAGCGATACGGAAGACCGTTACCAGCGCATCCGCAACAATCTGCAGACGCGTCAGAAATATGAAAGACACCGGCCGGGATGAGCGGGCAGAAGCGGGATAAGGTTTTATTAAACGAAATGGCGGCACCGCTGCTGGCATGGTATCAGGAACATAAACGAAGCCTGCCCTGGCGTGACGATCCGTCTCCGTATCACGTCTGGATCTCGGAGATCATGCTGCAGCAGACCAGAGTGGAAGCAGTCAAAGGCTATTATAGCCGTTTCCTGACAGAACTGCCGGATATCGAGGCTCTGGCGGCAGTACCGGAGGAAAAACTTTTGAAACTCTGGGAGGGGCTGGGTTATTATAACCGTGCGAGAAATCTGCAGAAGGCCGCCGGGAAGATCGTTGCTGCGTATGATGGTAAGATGCCGTCAGATTATGATGAAATCATATCACTTCCGGGAATCGGCGCTTATACGGCGGGGGCGATCGCATCCATTGCGTTCGGACAGCCGGTAGCAGCGGTGGACGGAAATGTTTTGCGGGTATTTGCCAGGTATCTGGCAGATCCGACGGATATTTCGGATGAGGGCTTAAAGAAGCGGCGGAAGGCAGAGATCGAGCAGATGATCCCAAAGGACCATCCGGGGATCTTTAATCAGGCGCTTATGGATCTCGGGGCGATGATCTGTCTGCCGAACGGAGAACCGAAGTGTGCGGAATGTCCGCTCAGAAAGAAATGTGTTGCCCATAAAGAAGGGCGGACCGCAGAACTGCCCGTAAAAGCAGCGAAAGCAAAACGGCGCATTGAAGAAAAAACCGTATTTGTGATACAGTATCAGGATAAGGTGCTGATCCGGAAACGACCGGGAAAGGGCCTGCTGGCCGGATTATATGAGCTTCCGGCAGCACAGGGGTATCTGGAACGGAAGGATGCTCTGGTCTATGTAGAGGAACTGGGTTTTCAGCCGCTTCATATCGAAAAGCTTCCGGACAGTAAGCATATCTTTTCGCATCTGGAATGGCATATGCGCGGCTATCTGGTGCGTGCGGATGAACTGGCACGGAAAGCGGGGGCATGGCAGTCGGATGAAAACTGCCGGCTGGAGACGCCGGGGAGTATTGATGTGAATTATCCTATCCCATCGGCATTTGCGGCGTATGCGCCTTACATACGCAAAAGGGAAGAGGACGCAGATCCTGTTTAAGAGTGAACACATCCATTTTCAAATGGATTCGGATATCGGAGGAGATTATGAAAATATCGGAGATTTTTAAGAGCGGACAACCGACACTGTCACTGGAGGTGTTCCCGCCGAAGACCAGTGAGGTCTATGACAGTGTTGAGCGATCAACCAATGAGATCGCGGCGTTAAAACCGGATTTTATGAGCGTGACCTATGGCGCGGCCGGAAGTACCCGCACCTATACCACGGCGATCGCTTCCAATATTGAAAACGCAGGCGTTACGGCGCTGGCGCATCTGACTTGTGTAAATGCATCCAAAGAGAGCATACGGGAACAGGTGGAAGCGCTGAAAGCAGCGGGGATCGAAAATATCCTGGCGCTTCGCGGGGACCTGCCGGAAGGCATGGAGAGCACAGATGACTGGGTATATAAGCATGCCAGCGAGCTGATCCCGGTGATCAGGGAATTCGGGGATTTCTGCATCGGCGGCGCCTGCTATCCGGAGAAGCACCCGGAAGCTGCGGATCTGAAGACGGATATCGCCAATATGAAGAAGAAAGTGGATGCCGGATGTGAGTTCCTGACAACGCAGATGTTTTTTGATAACAATCTGCTGTACAATTATCTGTATCGTCTGCGGGAAGGCGGCGTAACGGTACCGGTGGTAGCGGGTATCATGCCGGTGACCAATGCCAAACAGATGGCCAGGATCATCAAACTGTCCCAGGCATTTATCCCGAGACGTTATGTGGCTCTGCTGGACCGTTATTCGGACAATCCGGCAGCGCTTAAGCAGGCAGCGATCGCCTATGCCACGGATCAGATCATAGACCTTCTGGCAAACGGCGTAAACCATATCCATGTATATACGATGAATAAGCCGGAAGTAGCAGCGCAGATCCAGCGCAATCTTTCGGAGATCATCCCGTCGTGCAGGAAGGCAGCGGATATCTGATGGAAGATACTGCAGGGACAATCGCATTTCCGGTCATTACCTATATCCCGTCTCCGGAGGAACTGGTGATCTCTGTGAAGGAGATCACGCGGTATCTGGGATACGGCAGGGAGACGGTTCCGGAAACGGATCAGACCCTGATCGATCACGGCAGGGAACAGGTAAAAAAACTGATGGCGGGAAAGGCATGCTATTCCCGTTTTCCGGTGGTCTGCATGGAGGATGACCGTATACAGATGCCGTACGGCGTGATCAAAAGCCGGCATTTGTCCAGGAACATCGCCGGATGCAAAGAGATCTATATCTTTGCGGCAACCATCGGCGCGGCATTTGACCGTTTTCTTACCCGCACCAGACTTACCTCTATGGCGGAAGCGGCGGTATTGCAGGCATGCGGAGCAGCAGCGATCGAGGCGGTGTGTGATGCTCTGAACGAAAAATTGCGCATAGAGGCCGAAGCGGAAGGAAAAGTCCTTTGCAGCAGATACAGTCCGGGATACGGGGATCTGGCACTGGATAATCAGTGCGGTGTTTTTGAGGTGTTGAATCCACCCAAATACATAGGATTGTCTTTGATGGATACGATGATCATGAGTCCGGAGAAATCGGTTACGGCGATCATCGGGATCCGGGAGAAACAGGACGGGGAAGTATCTTCTTAACGGGATTAAGGAGGATGACGTTGAAGCAGGACAGAAAAACTGCAGGCGTTATCATAGCGGGAGTGATAGTTTTGGCAGTGGTTACGATCATGAACACACTGCTTGTTTTTCGCATGACTTCCCAGCAGACCCAGGATTCCGGAGCATACCAGATGGCCGGTATCAGCGGCAGTATGGAGTCGATGATCAGCGATTCCCAGGCCCTGACCATGCGGCTGGGGATACAGGCACAGCCGTTTTTGGATGATTATGATGCGCTGCAGAAGTTCGTTTATGAAAAGAAAGATGAACTGCTGCAGGAAACCAACGGAAATCTTTTCAATTTCTATATTGTCGGGGATGGCTGGGATATCATGCCGGGATTTACGGAAACGGAGCGCCCGGCAGGCTATGTTCCGACCGAAAGAGACTGGTACACCGGCGCGATCCGCAACGGCGGAAATACCTATATCACTTCCCCCTATATCGATGCCAGAACAGGAAACATCTGTTATACGATCTCTGTCATGCTCAATGACCGCAGCAGTGTAGTGGCTGTGGATTATACGCTGGATACGATCCGGGATTATATACGCCGTATGAATGAAAAAGGAATCCGTATGGCGGTGATCGTAACGGACGACGGGGTCATCGCAGGGTGTACGGACGATACCCTGGTGGGACAGGATCTTGCAGAGGTACTGCCGGATTACAGCGGTATCTACGGGCTGGCGAAGGGGAGCAACGATGTCGTGATGAGCCGGATCCGCAGCGGCGTGCATTCGGAGACGCTCTTTGCCAAAAAGGCTTCTTCCGGCTGGTATATGATCGTCGGCGTCGGGAACTGGGAGCTGTATAAGAACTGTTATTTGCAGCTGGCTGCAATGATCACGTTAAATCTGGGATTTTTCGCAGTGATCCTGCTCCTTTACATGAACAGTCTGAAAAACCGGAAAAAGGCGGAGGATGCCCTGATCTCAAAGGAAGAATTCCTGAGTAAGATCACGGGGGAACTGCGGGATCCGCTGCGCCGTATCACAGACAGCGCCAGCATCGAAAACATAAAACACAGCGCGGATTATGAGGAAGAGTTCATTAAGATCAGGGAAGCATCCGCGCGGTTGTCCGAGATGATCGGTCAGATCATTTCCTATACGAACATTGTACAGAAGAATCCGCAGACACAGAACAAAAAGCAGGTTTCATTCGGGGGAAAGATCAATGCGCGTTTTCGCGCGATCATTATCGGCGTGCTCCTGTTTGTAATGGCCTTCAGTCTGTATACGAATATTTCGGCTTCGCTGCACTGGGGCGGAAGCAGGATGCGCAGTGAAGTGGAGAATTACGAGTACAAGCTGTCGGAGTGGGTCAATACACAGAAGAGTATCCTGGATATGTTCTGCAGCGTGATCTCGACGCATCCGGAAATGCTGGAGGATTACGAAGGGACGATCGATTATCTGAACGGTATCACACAGCAGTATCCGGAGATCTCGGCAACCTATATGGCAAATCCGCAGCTGGATCCGTGCGTGTATATGAATACCGGGTGGAAACCGGAAGCAAACTGGCACGTAGAGGAACGCAGCTGGTATATCGATACCATTTCGGCAGCCGACGGATGGAGCATATCGGATCCGTACTTTGATGAACAGACCGGTCTGTACTGCGTGACGATCTCGGAACAGGTACGGGATGCCAGGACGGGAGAATGGCTGGGGATCTTCGGCATTGATTTCTATATGGATAAGCTCATTGATATCCTCGGGAGCAGCTATTCAGACCGGGGGTATGCCTTCCTTGCAGATGCGAACGGCGAGATCATCAATCATCCGTACGGCAGCTATCAGATGTCGGAAAAACACACGACCAATGTGTCGGAACTGGCCTATGGGCGGGTGGTGCCCGATGGCAGCGTCGAAGTGATCCGGGATTATGACGGGCGCAGCAGGGCGATGATCGCGAGCCGGAATGAGGCAACCCATTTTACGGTTTATGTGGTGAGCAGTATCTGGAAGATCTACGGAAACGTGCTGATCTACGGTGTGATCTCTTTTGCGGCATTCCTGCTCTGTATCGTGATGGTTTACCGTTTGCTGACGGCGCAGATCCGCTGGCAGGAAGAGGTGAACGGCAAGCTCCAGGCCTCGGCAGATGCGGCGATCGCCGCGGGAAATGCGAAAAGCCAGTTTCTGGCGCAGATGTCGCATGAGATCCGCACGCCGATCAATGCCGTGCTGGGGATGAATGAGATGATCCTGCGGGAATCGGAGGACGATTCGATCCGGGAATATTCCGCTAACATACAGAGCGCCGGCAGGACGCTGCTTTCGCTGATCAACAGTATTCTGGATTTTTCCAAGATCGAAGACGGCAAGATGGAGATCTTCCCGGTGGAATATGATACTGCATCGATGATCAATGACCTTGTAAATGCGGTTTCAGAGAGGGCGAAAGCCAAAGGACTGGCGTTAAATGTCTCCGTAGACAGTGAAATTCCGTCAAAATTGTTCGGAGATGATGTAAGATTGCGACAAGTAGTTGTCAATCTATTGACAAATGGTGTAAAATATACGGAAACTGGCAGTGTATCTCTGAGTCTCCGTTGTGAAGAAAAAAGCGCGGATAAGATCCGACTGTATGTAGAAGTAAAAGATACCGGGATCGGTATCCGGGAAGAGGATCGGGATAAGCTGTTTGAGTCCTTCCAGCGACTGGATGAAAAGCGGAACCGTAATATCGAAGGGACCGGTCTGGGAATGTCTATCGTGACCAGACTGCTGGAGATGATGGACAGCAGCCTGCAGGTAGAGAGCGTGTATGGCGAGGGATCCGTCTTCTCGTTCAGGATCTGCCAGGGGATCGTGGATGCGGAACCCATCGGGGATTACGAAGCGCATCTGGCAGCAGCGGCACGTCAGAAGTCGGAAGAGGTGCATCTGTATGCGCCGGCGGCACGCGTTCTGGTTGTTGATGACAATGATATGAACCTGAAGGTGATCCGCAGCCTGATGAAGGTAAACGGCATCGTGCCGGATACGGCAGGCTCCGGCACAGAGGCGCTTAAGCTGGTAAGGCAGAAGAAGTATCATCTGATCTTTATGGATCATATGATGCCGAAAATGGATGGAATAGAAACCCTGGCGGTGATGCACAAAGAGGGTATCCTGCCGGAGGATACCGTTGTGGTCGCGCTGACCGCCAATGCGATCGTGGGGGCGCGGGAAACCTATATAAATGCCGGTTTTGCCGATTATCTGACGAAACCGATCGAGATCGCGACCTTGGAGAAGACACTGGGGATATATCTGCCGGAAGAGATCCGGAGCCTCCGGACGGAAACGGTAAAGGAGACGAAAGCGGTGAAAGCAGGATCCGCGACCGGACAGGGCGCGGAGAACGGCGCGGATGATCCGGACAGTTTTACATTAGATGAGATACACAGGTTCCATGAGCTGTGTCCGGCGATCGATCTGCTGACCGGACTGACGTACTGTATGGACTCAAAGGAACTGTATTATGAGACATTGCAGATCTTTTCCGAGGAAGACCACCGGCAGCAGATGGAGACTCTGCTGGAGCAGGAAGACTGGGAAAATTACCGGATCCGGGCGCACAGCTTAAAGAGCACTTCTAAAACAATCGGAGCGCTCATGCTTTCGGAGCATGCCAGATGTCTTGAGTTTGCGCTGAAAGACGGGGATACGGAATACGTGAAAGAGCATCACAGGGAACTGATGTCAGAGTACGGAGAGTTGCTTGCGATGATTTTTAAGATCAGGGGAGACAACAGTAATGAGTAAGGTGATCGTGATAGACGATGATCCTATGTTTCGCAGATTGGCGCAGATGATCCTGAAGAAAAGAGAGATCGAGGTATGTGATGCGGATAATGCAGAAGACGGGATCTCTTTGATCCGTCAGGAGAAACCGGACGCTGTCTTTTTGGATGTGGCGATGCCGGGAACGAATGGCTTGGAGGCGCTGGAGCAGATCCGGAAGGATCCTGAGCTCGCAGGAACAAAAGTGTTTTTTCTGACGGGAGCGGAAGAGGAGACGGTAAAGCAGAAGGCAGCAGCATTGGGCGCGGCGGGCTTTATTTCCAAACCGTTTACGGCAGATATGCTTTATCACGCATTAGAGCTGGGATAAGGCTGGGATAAGGAAGGATTTTGGGTATGAAACACATCCTGGTTGTGGATGATGAAAAGATCAATCTGAATTGTGCCAGTGCCGCATTGAACGGGCACTATAAGGTAACTACGGCCATGTCCGGGAAGCAGGCATTGCAGTTTTTATCGGTTACGGTGCCGGATATTGTTTTACTGGATATCAATATGCCGCTGATGAACGGCTTTGAAGTGATGGAGCAGATGCGGGCCCAGGAGCGTACCAGGAGGGTTCCGGTTGCTTTTATGTCTGCCGAGAAGGATGCAGTTACAGAAGGAAAATGTCTGGAGAAAGGCGCGGTCGATTTCCTGCCGAAGCCTTTTGTGCCCAGTATCCTTTTGGGACGTATCGATAAGATCATGCGTGCGCTCGATACCGAGCAGACGCTCACGGCAGAGCTGAAGGATATCCGTGACAAATCCCAGAAAGATGCGCTGACGGGGCTGTGGAACCGTAATTATACATCGCAGGTTGTGGAGGAACGCCTTCGCAAAGGCGGAAAAGGCGCGCTCTTTATGATCGATATGGACAATTTTAAGGCCATCAACGATAACTATGGGCACGATGCCGGCGATAAGACGCTGAAGATGTTCGCGGACACGCTGCGCGATCATACCGGAAAGAAAGATGTTGCGTGCAGGATCGGCGGCGATGAGTTTGTGGCCTATATAGACAGCACGGTAGATAAGGAGAAACTCGGCGAGATCGCGGGAAGCATCATAAAAGAGCTGTGCTATAAACTGGAGGAATGTAAATTTGATACGAATTCCTCGGTTTCCGTAGGTATTGCCATGGTGCCCGAGGACGGCGAGGATTTTACATCGCTGTATAACGCGGCAGACAAGGCGCTTTACCATGTAAAACAGAACGGTAAAAATGCATATCATTTCTTCAGTGATCAGTCCCCTGCGGATATGGAGCAGGCGGCAAGATATGTGGATATCCGGTATTTCCACGAGCTGGCGAGAAGATCGGACGGTCACAGGGGCGCTTATCAGGTGGACCTGCGCGGATTCCAGTACGTATATAATTTCCTGGTAAGGCAGGCGGAACGCGGACGTTTTGATACACGTACGCTGCTCCTGAACCTGATGCCGGACGAGGGATATGTGCCGGAGAAGGATGAACTGGACAAAGATATGGAACTTCTGGAAGAGGCATTGTTTAACGGCCTGCGCAGAGGTGACATCTTTACCAGATATTCGGATAAACAGGTGGTGCTCCTGCTCCCGGAAACAACGGAGGAGGAGGCAAAGGGGATCGTGGCCCGTGTGGCTGCGGATTACGAGGGCCGTTACAACGGGGGAAAGGTCCATGTATATTATGAGACGGTGGTATTAAAGTAGCAAAACTATATTAAATCAATGGAGGGAGTTGCAGATGAAACACATTGTGATCGTGGATGATGATCGGATCAATCTTGACTGTGCCACTATGGCGCTGGGGGACAAGTACAAGATTACCACGCTCGGATCCGGAAAGCAGGCGGTACAGACGATACCGGGAGATGTTCCTGACCTGTTGCTGCTGGATGTATCCATGCCGTTTGTGGATGGATTTTCGGTAGCAGAACAGTTGAGGGCGGACCCGCGTACCAAAGATCTGCCGATCGTGTTCCTGACGGTGGAGATCGACATGGAGATGCAGGAGAAGATGCGTGCGGCAGGGGCATTGGATTATATCTTAAAGCCCTTTGTTCCGAGTGCATTTTCGGATAAGATCGAAGAGATCCTTTTATCACTTGGCGGTACAAACGCTTCCCAGGCACCGGTGGTGGATTCGGCGCGCAGGGACCCGCTGACGGGACTCCTTCACGGTGATTTTGTGACAGACGCTGTAATGCAGAAGATGGGAGCAGAGCCGAAAGGCGCTTTGCTCGTGATGGATATCGATAACTTTAAACGCGTGAATGAGATCTACGGAACGGCAGCAGGGGACAGGACGCTGCAGGCATTTGCAGATGTATTGCTCCGGTATACGGACCGTGATGATATCGCGTGCCGTCTGGGCGGAGATGTCTTCCTGGCATACATCGCCGGACTGGTAGATCAGAACAGCTTAACGGCAAGACTGGGCTCCCTTGTAAAAGAGTTTACCGAGATGATGGAGAAAGAAGGCCTGCAATCGGCGACTTCCGTATCCGTCGGTGTTGCACTGGCGCCGTTTGATGCGGTAGATTTCGGCAGACTGTATAATTGCGCAGACAAGGCGCTGTATTTTGCAAAGAAGAACGGTAAGCATTCCTATCAGTTCTTCAGCCAGGAAAGCCTTGCTTCCGGAAACGAACTGCAGAACCTGGCATCCTTAAATGAGATCGTAAAGAGCTCGGATATGCATAAGGGTGTGTTCCAGATGGATTTCCGCGGTTTCCAGTATGTCTATAACTTTATCCGCCGTCAGGTGGAACGCGGTTATATTGAAGCAAGAACCATGCTGCTCACGTTGATGCCGGATCAGGGATATCTGCCGGATAATAACGAGCTGCAGAAGGCGATCGAGATCCTCGATCAGGCAATCTATACGACGCTTCGCCGCGGTGATGTGGCAACGCGTTATTCCGCAAGACAGGTGATCGTGATCCTGCCGGAGACCAGCGAGGAGGATTCCAAGACAGTTGTAGGCCGTATCGCTACGGAATACGAGAAGCAGCAGAGAGGCGGTAATATCCACCTGTACTATGAGACAGCTGAATTGAAGTAAAAACAGATCAAGACCTGAATACATTGCCGGAATCTGTCAAGGGTTCCGGCATTCTGTTTGTTTTTGAGTAATGCTTCAGAAGAGTTACGTTTTTGGAGGAGTCGGTTTTATGAAAGTGGTGATTGAGCATCTCACAAAGATCTTTCCCGGAAGGGAGCGGAAAAATCCGAAAGATGTGGTCGCGGTCAGTGACTTTGATTTTGAGATACCGGACGGAAAACTGGTAGGACTTCTGGGACCTTCCGGCTGTGGCAAGAGTACGGCGCTGAACCTCATCTGTGGTCTGGAAGCACCGACCGAAGGCAGGATCTTTTTCGGGGAAGACGATGTGACGCAGCTGCCTCCGGAACACCGGGGGGTAGGGCTGGTGTTTCAGAACTATGCGCTGTATCCGCATCTGAGCGTACGGCAGAATATCCGCTTCCCGCTGGAAAACCTGAAGGGGGATGCAAAGCTTACCAAAGAAGCGATGGAAGAAAAGGTACAGGAGGCGGCAAAGGTGGTGCAGATCGAAGGACTGCTGGACCGGAAGCCGGGAGAAATGTCCGGCGGGCAGCAGCAGCGTGTGGCGATCGCGCGGGCGCTGGTGAAGAAACCGAAAGTACTTCTGCTGGATGAACCTTTATCCAACCTGGATGCCAGACTGCGTCTGCAGACCAGGGAAGAGATCCGCAGGATCCAGTGCGAGACCGGCATTACGACGGTCTTTGTTACGCACGACCAGGAAGAGGCGATGAGCATTTCGGACCTGATCGTGGTGATGAAGGAGGGAAAGGTACAGCAGGTCGGGGCGCCGCAGGAGGTCTATGACAGTCCTGCAAATCTGTTTGTGGCGAAGTTTCTGGGAAATCCGCAGATCAATGTATTTGAAGGCGAGGTAAAGGACGAGAGGCTCCGGATCGGAGAGGATGACCTGCTGCCGGTAAAAGGAGCGCCGGACGGGAAGGTGCTCGTCGGCATCCGGCCAGAAGCGTTTGTATGGAATAAAGAAGGTGCTTTCTGCTGTGGGAAGAAAGCGGTGGAAGTCATGGGACGCGACAGCAGCATTGTCTTTACGCATGCGGATGCCGTCACATCGCAGCCCAGAGCGATCATTGATTCGGAACTGGTCTCCGCGGAGATCGGGGACGAAGTGCGTTTTGACCTGCGGCCAAAAAAAGTATTTCTGTTTCATCCGGATACGGAGGAAAGGATCCTGTTTTCATGAGAGAGAAGAGAACGCTTTCGCAATTTAAAGCATGGCTGTATCTGCTGCCGGCGGTTCTTTTTCTGGGAGCCTTTCTGGTATATCCGCTGATCGATGTACTGATCTATTCCTTTGAGGAAGGATACAATTTTGCGTCCCAGACCTATCAGGGAACGGGGCTGTACAACTATTCTTATGTATTGCACGATCCGTATTTTATCCAGGCATTGAAAAATACGTTCCTGATCGTGATCATCACGGTGCCGCTCTCGACAGGACTGGCGCTGCTGATCTCGCTGGGACTGAATAAGATAAAAGCGCTGAAGGATCTGTTCCAGACCATCTTTTTCCTTCCGTATGTGACCAATACCCTGGCTGTCGGTCTGGTGTTTATGATCCTGTTTAAGAAGACGGCATATACGGACGGTATGATCAATGTGCTGCTGCACGCCTTCGGATCCCCGGGAGTGGATTTTATCGAAGGACCGTACTGGGCCAAGATCTTTGTGATGTGTCTGTATACGATCTGGGTGGTAATGCCTTTTAAGATCCTGATCCTGACCAGCGCGCTGGCCAGCGTAAATCCGATGTACTACAAGGCGGCAAGAGTGGACGGCACATCTCCGGCAAGGATCTTTTTCCGCATCACCCTGCCCATGATCTCTCCCATGATCTTTTATCTTGTGATCACCGGATTTATCGGCGCGTTCAAAGCATACAGCGATGAAGTGGCGCTCTTTGGAACGGATCTGAATGCGGCGGGAATGAATACGATCGTGGGCTATGTATACGATATGCTCTACGGCGACAGCGGCGGGTACCCGTCCTATGCATCGGCGGCAGCGTTGATATTGTTTACCGTGATCCTGACCATCACCATGATCAATCTGCTGGCAAGTAACAAAAAAGTAAGTGTGTAACACAATCAAACCTTGTGTGATGCGACCAAACCTTGGCTTCCCCTGGGGGGAAGCTGTCAGCGCAGCTGACGGATGAGGGGGATATGGAAAATAATTATACAGAGATCATAAAACAGAATAAAGTGAGGTCGTCAGCGAAGTCCGCCCTGCTCTATTTCGGGCTGACGGTCTGGAGTATTGTGGTGCTTTTCCCGTTCTACTGGATGATCCTTACTTCGGTAAAGAGCTATTCTTCGTATAATGCGGAATATGTGCCGAAACTGTATACGCTGGCCCCTACGATCCGAAACTATATCGATGCGTTCACGGCGGTCCCGCTGGCGCGGTATTTTCTGAATACCCTGGTCTTTACGGTGCTGACCACGGCGCTGATGCTGTTTGTGACGGTTCTTTCCGCCTTTGCGTTTGCAAGGCTTCAGTTTAAAGGGAAGGATATCGTCTTTGCATTCTTCCTGTCACTGATGATGATCCCGAATGAACTGGTGGTGATCACCAATTACGTGACGGTGACGGATCTGGATCTGCGCAACAGCTTTGCAGGCCTGATCCTGCCCAGCGTGGCGTCGGTCTTTTATATCTATCTGCTGAAGGAGAATTTTGAGCAGATCCCGGAGGAACTGTACAAGGCAGCCAAGGTGGACGGGACCTCGGACTGGCGGTATCTGTGGAAGGTGATGATCCCGATCTGCCGGCCGACGATCGTGACCATTACGATCCTAAAGGTGATCGAGTGCTGGAATTCCTATATCTGGCCGAGACTGGTAACGGATGATGCGATGTATTTCCTGGTGTCCAACGGGATACAGGAGATCCGGGAGAACGGATTCGGACGGGAGAATATCCCGGCGATGATGGCAGCAGTGGTGGTGATCTCGCTTCCGCTTGTAGTGCTGTTTCTGATCTTCCATAAAAAGATCATGGAAGGCGTATCCAGGGGAGGCACGAAAGGGTAAATATGGCGGCTATTTTCAGGAAAAAGAAAACAGGTATTTTCATCGGGGCGCTGTTATCCGTATCCCTTTTGTGCGGCTGCCACGGGGCACGGGAGAAGCATGAGTTTGCGGTGCCGGAGACGTTTGATGATGCGCAGGCCATTGATCTGACCTTCTGGGCGAAGAACGATACCAATATCACGCAGACCAGGATCTACGAAAAAGCGATCGCGGATTTTGAGACACTGTATCCGAATATCACGGTCAATCTGCGTCTGTATACGGATTACGGAAAGATCTATAACGACGTGATCACGAATATTTCCACGGATACCACACCGAATGTGTGCATTACCTATCCGGATCACATCGCGACGTATATATCCGGAGCGGATACGGTAGTACCGCTGGATCAGCTGTTTACCGATACACGTTATGGTCTGGGAGGTTCGGAACTGCGCTACGACGGCCCTACGGAGGCGGAGGTGATCCCGCAGTTTTTGGACGAATGCGAGATCGGCGGTGTCCATTATGCCGTGCCGTATATGCGTTCCACGGAAGCCTGCTACGTCAATAAAGATATGGTGGAGAAGCTTGGGTATGAACTGCCGGAGACCCTGACCTGGGATTTTGTATGGGAAGTCTCCGAAGCGGCGATGAAGAAGGATGCGGACGGAACCTTTGCGATCAACGGACAGAAGGTGATGATCCCGTTCATTTACAAATCCACCGACAAT
>JAFWRC010000138.1 GCA_017508825.1 Lachnospiraceae bacterium | reverse complement strand
TAGGATTTGTATCCGAAGGTGGCATGATCAAAAGTGATCTCGCCGTTGATGCGTACATCTTTTACTTTTTCTTCGTTCTCCTGCGCCACTTCCTGCGTCAGGATATCGTTGATACGCTCCAGACTTGCCGACAGCCGCGCCAGTTCCAGCGGCAGACGGTTCAGCCACCCGATGTACTGGAACAACAGCTGTGTATAGGTCACAAACTGGAACAGTTCCCCGGCTGACATCTTATCCCCCAGCACATTCAGTCCACCGAAGTATACGACCGCCAGTACGCCAAAGCCCATGATCATCTGCAGCAGCGGCGAAAAGAATGCCCAGAAGGTTTCATTCCGGCAGTTGATCTTTGCATAAGCAAAGGAAAGTGTTTTAAAGCGTTCCGCTTCTTCCTGTTCTTTTCCGTAGGATTTCACGACACGCATGCCGGAAATCACATCCTGCAGATCGCTGGCTACATCATCGCTCTTGCGGAACTGCAGCCGGAAGATCCGGGAGACTGTCTTTCGGAATGCCATGGTCAGAAATACTGCCGCCGGTACAAATGCAAAGGTGATCAACGCCAGTTTGGCATTTAACATCAGCATAAAGATCACATCCCAGATGAAGATGAACAATACTGCAAACAGGTTGCAGAAAACATCTTCCATAAATCCCCGGATAAATGTCGTATCCCCTGTGATCCGGTTTAACAACTCTCCGGGTCTGCGGTCATTGATGAAACTGATGGGCAGTTCCTGGTACTTTTTAAACAGCTGGCTCCGAAGGTCCGCTGCAATTCTGGCTCCCAATTTTGCCGATGCATTGCTTTTTAAGATATTTACGATCACAATGCCGACGCTTAAGGAAAACATCAATCCCAGGAATACCAGTGCTTTTCGCATTCCGCCGTTTTCTTTCAGCACATCGTTGATCAGGCGTTTCTGGATCTCCGGGTTTAAGAGTGTCGTCACCGCAGCCAGGATCATCAGGATAAAGATCCCGAAGAATTCCTTTTTGTACGGTGCCGCCATTCGCAGGAAAGCTTTCAGGAAGCCTCCCTGTCCGGAACATTTCGGACAGGTCTTGGTCCCCGGGATAGCGCGTCCGCAGATGGGGCAGGTCTTTTCGTATTCCTTACTCTCCGCTTCTTCAAAGCGTCCGGACACCAGAATGTTAATTCCTCTGGCGATATACGCATAACGGCTTAAATGCTTTGCCGAATAATGCACAACAATCTTTTCGATGCCCTTATGCGTGATCGTCAGCAATCCACCGCCAACACGCGGTACCGCTTTAGCTCCGGTGCAGTCTTTGATCTGATATGTTTTTTCGATCGTTCCTTTACAGATCACCAGGATCCGTGTGGTTGTTACTACCAGGTAGGATTCGGTCAGAAACGCCGCATCCGTTCCGATATCGTAGGGTACGGCGTAGTAGATGCGTTCGTCCCCTGATAATTCAACCTGTTCTTCTACTTTTTTAGGTATGGTGTATTTTAAAATCATTATTTTTCTCCTTACAGGAACAGATCCAATTTCCGCTTCTCTTTCATGGTCAGCGCATTGACATCACGCACTTCAAAGCGGTTCTCGTCCAGATCCGAAATGATGAGCCGCTCATCCGAGAGCTTGGTGACCGCATTGGATGCCATATTGATGGCAAAGCGGCACTCGCCCTTATCGGTCAGGACATGGAAATATGCGTAACCGTATTCATCCTTGATGTCATAGATCTTTTGGATCACCGGCGTAAAGTAATTCAGCGCCAGCTGTTCATTGATCAGCTTTGCGGTTTCCTCCGGCATAGCCGCCAGATCCTCGATGATGCCGATCTCTCTGCCTTTCTCATCTCCTTCACGGATCGAGATAAATTTATCTGCATCCGTAAACGGGAAGAGCCGCACCACTTTTACACTCTTATAGAGTTTTCCGTTGCAGGTCAGATTTAAAAATCCGCCTTCGGTACGCTCAAAGTGATCCTCCGCCGTGATCATATTCAGCTCCGTCATTTCTTCCGCTTCTTTTTCGTAATAGTTGATCTCTGTATCCTGTGTCATTTCCATTTCGCTTTCCTCACTGTTCTGTGCTTCCGGCTTCTTTACCTGCAGCCGTGATAATTTATGGTAGATACCATCCTCGATCCGATCGAGTTCTTCGTGGGTTCCTTCTTCCACAATCTGCCCTTTTTCGATGACGATCAGCCGGTCCGCATCCCGCAGGGTTGACAGCCGGTGGGCGATAGATAGTGTCGTTCTTCCCTTGGTCAGATACTTCAGTGAATTCTGTATCGCCTTCTCTGTCGCCGTATCCACGCTGGCAGTAGCTTCATCCAGGATCAGTATCTTCGGGTCTGCCATAATTGCTCTTGCGATGGATACACGCTGCTTTTCACCGCCGGACAGATCTTTTCCGGAAGCACCGATCACGGTATCGTAACCATCGGGCATTCTGGAAATAAACTCGTGTGCGCTCGCAAGCTTTGCCGAACGGATGATATCACCATGCGTTGCATCTTCCTTTCCGTAGGCAATGTTTTTGGCTACGCTTCCCATAAAGATGTAGGTATCCTGCGAAACCATCGCCACATTGCTGCGCAGATCTTTTAATGCCAGGTCTTTCACATCCACACCGTCGATACGGATGCTGCCCTCCTGCACATCATAGAGTCTGGAGATCACATTCACCAATGTAGACTTGCCTGCACCGGACCGTCCTACAATACCGAGCAGTTCGCCTTCTTTTACTTTCAGACAGATGTCCCGCAGTACCGGCTTGCTCTTGGAATAACCGAAGGTTACATGGTCCAGTTCGATCTCACCGCGGCATGTTTTCATATGCACGGGATGTTCGCTCTCCTGCACATCCGGAATGGAATCGATGATCTCGAAAAGCCGTTGTGCAGAGTTGATACTTTCTGCCCACATACGGAACACCCTGGAGAAGAAGTTCATCGGACCGTTGAGCTGCGCCACGTAACCGACAAAGGTCAGCAGTACACCCAGTTCCATCTTTTCGGTCTTTAAGACAAAGAACACGCCGACGATCCAGATCCAGATGCTGGAGATCTCCTGCACCAGGTTATAGAGGATCGTAAAACGATTACGCAGTTTTACGATATTGATCTCAGCCTCGCAAAGTTTCTGGTTCGGCTTTTCAAAACGCTCGATCTCTTTTTCCTGCTGCCCGAATGCCTTTACCACGCGCGCTCCGGTCAGGTTGTCATTTGCTTTCGATGTAACGGCTTTTTCTGCGCGGTGCCGTCTGCCTGACAGATTCCAGAGTCCCGGTCGCAGTTTCACCGTCATAAAGACCAGCAGCGGAAGCAGGATGCAGGCAATGAGCGCCATCTGCCAGTTTAAGCGGTACATCACGATAAAAGTTACGATGATCGTCAGCCCCTGTATAAATACGGACGGCAGACCATCGATGAAAAAT
>JAFWRC010000137.1 GCA_017508825.1 Lachnospiraceae bacterium | reverse complement strand
CTGGACGGCAACCTGGTGCGCTCTATCCTGACCAACGACCGCACCAAAGAGATCATCAACTCTATCGTATACCTTTCAAAATCGTTAGACTTCAAAGTCCTTGCCGAATTTGTCGAAACAAACGAACAGAAGGAAGCGTTAGAGCAGATTGGCTGTCTTTTATATCAGGGGTATCTTTACAGTCCGGCCATTGATAAAGACGCTCTTGTCGCCTTGGAAACGAAGAATTAATTTTGTTACACTCCTCGAACAAATCCCATGGGTGAAACCGTTCTTTTCACCGCACTCATTTCCGCATAATAAGGATTCAATATATCCTGGGATTCATCATAATTAACGGTATATTCCGAGATCCAGGGCTCCCTGTCATCAAGGTCACAGATAAACCGAAACATCATGCCCGCCTCCCCCGGCTCAAAACCTATGCCGCCTTCCGATTCCGGCGTATTCAAACGCTTTTTCACGATCTCACGATATGCAGGACTTTTCAGTTTTGCAAGCCGCTCCTGTGAATAGTTTTTCGCTGCCTTTTCGATAAGCTGATCCGTCAGCTTTTCAATATCGGTATAAAACTCCGCCGCACACATAAGATGCCCGTCCTCCGAGCTGTAGCAGTAGATCTGAGGGTCTCCTATCGGATCTTTACGGGAATAGGTTCCGTTTATCTCTATGCTGTACTGTTCGCCTCTGGTCAGCCAGAAGACAAAAAACTTCTTTTGATATATTTCCCGAAAAGTGCCGATAAAGATCGAGGCATGGTGGTGTATGTCTTCCCTTGCATCGGATGGGATTTCTGCCATGATCTTATAAAGTTCCGCGCAGCGCGCTTCATCTTCTTTATGGATCTTCTCCAACATGCGTTCAAGAGCATTCTTCAAAGGTTCGCTGACGGCATTATAATACTGCCAGTGTGCTCTGTCCCAGGAAACCTCATAATCATATGCCTCCCCCTTTCGCTTAACATCGTCCCTCGTATCCATTTTGATCAGGTAATCATCAACATTGCCGGAAGGGATGCGGAGCATAGGTTTTGTACTGTGGAATTCATTACGGACATAATCCAGCCCTGCCTGTACCAGCAGTTTAAAGATATACATATGAAGGCTGCGGATCTCCTTCTTTGCATCTGGCAGGAAAAAGATATGGTTCGCCCTGGCATGATAGGATTCCTTATAGAACTGTATAGAAAGATCAAAACTCTCTGTCCCGGAGGGCACTTCATCCTGCCATTCGTTAATGCCGTTTAACTGATCGATCTTGCTGTTACATACAAAGAGCTCAAACTGATTCATCTCCTGCGGCGTCATGGCAACTTCCGGACACTGAAGGCCTTCCTTAGCATTCGCCATCATCATACCGCCAAAAGAAGTCCTGTTTGCAGATCCGGTTCCCGGTTCCCCGCCGGCCCCTCGGTATAGTACGGCCCGGATTATGCCGCCCCCTTCTTCCGTACGCTCGATCTCATAGGAATAAAAACCGAAATACGGTGGTGTCGGTGCCATCATTCCGCTCTCCCGGTTGGGCTCCTGCACCTTAAATTTCAGTTTCCTTATACGGTAATCCTGAAACCACTTGATCGCTTTTTTATCGGTCTGTATATGCACCTCCCCGTATTCCGGCGCTTTATACGTTTTTCTGCGGAAATTTTTAGGATGATAGATCATATCATAGACCACCATGGCCATACGTGTGGAAAGACCATCCAGCTCCGGATTGAACGAAGGATGATATATGATCTGCTCAAAAGAACTTGGGATATCCTTAGCCAGGAAATACCACAGATCATGCCCCTCCTTATCCTTAAGAAACTGATAGGGACTACGCACTGTCTTATCCTTGCGTTCATATGTCATGGTATTCTCTTCAATGGTAAGAACCGCGCCGTCTACGCACTGCTCATACCATTTACCGTACAGTTCCTCAACTTTTACTTCTTTAGCATCCATATGTATTTCCTCGTCTTTATCCGGTTATCCATGATCACTCTTCGATCAGTTTTCTCCACTCCCCGATGATCTGCTCAGAAGAAAAGCGTTCTGCGCAGGCAGCGCTGTTCTCACAATAGCGGCGGCGCAACGCTTCGTCGGTGAGCAGTTCTTTGATCGCCTGTGCCATCATCTGCTCCTTTTCACTGAGTTTTCCGCGTCTCGGCTCCTCCGCAAGCGCCGGCACCAGGATGCCATACTGCGCATATTCAATATTCTCTGTCGCCTTTGTGATGTCCGTATCGGGCGCCAGCACTTCTCTGGGGCCGGATTGGATATCACAGGAAACTACCGGTAATGTACATGCAGCCGCCTCGATCAATACCATCGGCAGGCCTTCATAATCAGAAGGCAGCGCAAAGACCTTTGCCTTTTTCATATACGGAAAAGGATTTTCCACCTCACCCGGCATCAGTACATGATCTTTTACACCAAGTTCCTCTGCCAGTTCTTCCAGTAACGGACGTTCCTCACCTTCGCCCAGGATCACCAGACCGACTCCCGGATCTTTCTCTCTCAATTCCTTCAACATACGGATCAGACGGTCCTGCGCCTTCATATGCGTCAGCCGTCCCACCGTGATCATCACACGCGGATGCGCAGCAAAGAACAATGCCGCCTTTTCATTCAATGTTTCTTTCTGCAAACGTCCGATCTTTTCCAGATCCGAGAAATTATAGACATACGAAAGATACTTCGGTTTCACGCCGAAATTTTCTGCCATATCCTGCTCTGCCAGTCTGGAAACGCACAGATACTTTGCGGAATGTTTCCCGGTATACGCATGCATCAGGGAATGTACAAAGGTCGGCTCCATACAGCGCGAAGGCATGCTGTGATACATGGTGAGGATCTTATCCCCGCGGTGCGCAAAGATATTGACCAGATTGGCACCTTCCATATGACTGATGGTACAGTCGATCTTGTATTTCTTTTTGATATAGGATAATCTCCGGATACGGGTGATGATGTTGCGGATGCGCGTTGCTGCCGATGCTTCCGCAAGCGGCGGCACTTTCAGATCGATCAGTTTGCCGCCATAAGGATAGATCGCATCACCTGCGTCAAACACGATCAGATATACTTCATAATACTTTGCCAGTTCGATGGACAGATTGGCTGCCATGCGCTCTGCGCCGCCGTTATGCAGGTTCTGTACCAGGATAGCAATATGTTTCTTTTCCATTTAAACCCCTCAGGCTTTTTTCAGGATCTCCAACTCTTCCAGATATGCCTTCACCACGATATCTCTGGAGAAGTGTTTTTCCATGCGTTCCCGTCCCTGCAGGCCCATAATCTTTCGTGCCTCGTTCGGCAGTGCCAGGAAACGCTCAATGGTTTCCACCAGAGCATCCACATCACCGCCATGATAGATAAAACCGCTCACATTATTTTTGCAGGTTTCACGACATCCCGGATTGTCGGTTGTGATCACCGGTCGTCCGGAAGAAGCGTTCTCCAGCAGGACATTGCTCATGCCCTCGCCATAGGTAGACGGGTGGATGATCGCATGCGAACGCTCGATAAACGGATGGACATCCTTCTGGCTGCCGCGGTATTGTACGATACCGGCTTTGCCCAGTTCCTCCAGATCCTTTTCGTAATGGATCTCGGTAGGTTCGATAAAGCCCAGCATATTAAATTCGGTCTTCGGATATTTTGCACGGATCCGCTTCGCCGCTTCGATATAATCGTCCACACCTTTGTCGTGCAATACACGGCCTACATAGTTAAAGACTACCGTTTCGCCGGTCTTGCCGTCTCCGCCTTCCGGATAAGGCAGCACCGGGAAGCGATTGGTATCGACACCGGATCCCGGGATCAGACGTCCTTTGCCCCTTACCATATGCAGTCTTTTTGCCAGTTTCATATTGACCGCATTCTGGAACATAATGCAGGTGCTGCCGCGATATGCCGCCTGAAACAGCCGAACGATCAGGCCTTTCTTCAATCTGCTGCCATCCAGCGCCGATCCGAAACCGGTCAGATTGTTCAATACCGGAATACCGAGAGACCTCGCTGCCAGACTGCCGTAAACATTCGGCTTTGCCGTGTAGGTCAATACGGCAAACGGACGATGTTCTTCAAAAAGTTTCCGGTAATGCAGCAGAAGCTTTCCGTCTGCCACCGGATTGGTTCCTCTGCGGTCGATCACAGGATCGTCATACAGAAACGGGATATCCTGCATCAGTTCGAATTTCTCGCCATAAGGGCATGATACCAGCACGCGGTAATCCGCCGCGATCAATGCTTCGATCAGTTCCTTACGGAAGCAGTAGATATCATCATCATTATTGGTTAGCAGCGCCACTAAGGGCTTATTTGTATCGCTCACTTTATCACCTCTAAGACCGTACGGATCATAGTTTTCAGATCGTTCCAAAGGCTGAATTCACGCAGCGCCTTCAGATTATACTCCATCTTTGCCGGCAGGATCTGTTTTACATATACTTCATCCGGATCCGCAGCTCCGTCCAGCAATTCTGCCTCATCCTTGTAGGCGATGCTGGCTTCCGACGTGATCCCGGCAGGAAGAAGCAGTGTTGCCCGCATTTCCTTTGTATACTTCTTTACATACTCCGGTACTTCCGGGCGTGTGCCTACAAAGGACATATCTCCGGCCAGCACATCGATCAGCTGCGGCAGTTCATCCAGACGGTATTTGCGCAGGAATGCGCCGATCTTTGTCACACGCGCATCGCCGGATACGGTCACGGCACTGCCTTTTTTGTCGGCATCCTTACACATCGTGCGGAATTTGTGAATACGGAAAACTTTTCCGTATGTAGTGATCCTCTTCTGCCGGAAGAATACACCACCGGGAGAATCCGCAGCGATCATTACCGCGATCACTGCCATCGGAACTGCAAGCAAAAGCAGCATAATAAAAGCCATGCAAACATCAAAGGCGCGCTTTACCGCCAGCTGCCCCTGTTTCTTTTGCAGGATCTCCAGATATTCTTTTACTTCCGGATGCCGCAGACCGCGCGGCAGATCTTCATATTTTTTCATTTCGTTGCAGCTACAACTTCTTTGTAATTCGAGATGATAAATGCCACATCCTCATCACTTAAGCGTGTGTGCAGCGGCAGTGTGATCTCGTTTGCGTAATGTGCATAAGCGTTCGGGTAATCTTTGATATCAAAGCCCAGATTCTTATACGCTGTCATCATCGGCAGCGGTTTGTAATGCACATTGGTCGGCACACCACGCTCCGCCATCTTCACGATCACTTCCCGGCGCAGCGCATCGTCTGCCCATGGAATGCGTGACAGGTACAGATGTCTGCTGGAAGTATACTCGTCCGTATCGTGTATCAGATGCTCCACGCCCATCTCATCACAGCCGGCATCATACATCGCGATGATCTGTTTTCTGCGCTCCAATAAGGACGGATAACGTATCATCTGCTTTAAGCCGATCGCAGCTGCCACATCGGTCATATTGCATTTATACAACGGCGCAATGATATCGTATTCCCAGGATCCCAGCTGATCTTTTGCCAGCGCATCCTTAGACTGACCGTGCAGGCTGTAAAGCTGATACCAGCGATACATCTCCTCATTATCGATGCCCGGAATGTCCTTCCAGACTGCCGCGCCGCCTTCTGCGGTAGTGAAATTCTTGACCGCATGGAAAGAGAACGAAGAAAAATCCGCCAGAGAACCTGCCATCACACCCTTCCGGCTTGCCCCAAAGGAATGCGCGCTGTCGGATACCACCGCAACACGCCCCAGCGCCTTCTGAATCCGCTGTCCCAGATCCGTATTCCCCCCCGGGGTAAACAGTGCCTTCTTCCGCTCCACGATCTCGTAGATCCGGTCATAATCGCAGGGAATACCCGCAATATCCACCGGGATCACGGCTTTGGTCTTTTCGCTGATCGCCGCTTCCATCCGGTCATAGTCCATCTCCAGGCTGTTCTTTTGAACATCGATAAAACGGACTGTTGCCCCTACATGGATCGCTGCTGCCGCCGATGCCGTATAGGTATACGCCGGTACCAGCACTTCATCTCCTGTACCGATCCCAAGGATCCGCAGGTTCAGCTCCTCCGCAGCCGTGGCCGAATTCAGGCACACTGCCTTGGACGTACCGACATATGCCGCAATCTGCCGCTCCAGTTCCTTCGTTCTCGGCCCCGTTGTCAGCCAGCCGGAACGCAGGGTTGCACATACTTCCTCTATTTCCGCCTCCGAAATGTCGGGCGGACTGAAAATGATCTTTTTCTGCTCCATAACTCCTCCGATGCACTGTTTTTTCGCGCATATTTACTCAAACATCTGCTATTATACCATTTTATGTCAATTACATCAATTGCGGGTGTATAAGATAAGCGTTCTGCAAGCAGAACGCTCGCGCCGAGCGCGGTTGCGACAGCAACATATTCCTTACGCGCAAGTGCGCATCCCCCGGAGGGTTTTGCCATAGGAAATTGCAGAGCGATTTCCTATAAGGTAAAAAAGCGCCACTTTTCCAAGCAGCGCTTTTCGTTAGATTTCCGACATTATTACAGACTGTTCACACAACCGAGAAATACCGGCAGACCGGTTGCATTATCGATGATGCCGTAGATGAACGGGCGGTCTAAGATGATGCGGATGGGTTCCTCTTCGATCGGGGCGATCGCATTGCAACGATCCATCTCGATAGCTGTGACAGCGGCCGCCCTGGTGCCCTTGCGGTCCACTTCGATATGCGTCTTGTGCAGTACCGCTCCGATCCATACCTGATAATCGCCTCCGTCTGTCGGCTCCATCATCTCCGTAAACTCTGCCTTCACCGGATCAAAGGGGAGATCCATTCCCATATCGATCAGCATCTCCTTCATTTCCACGCCGTAATCCGTGGTAAACTCCGGGATCTGTACGATCACATCACCATAGCTGCAATTCCGGATTGCTGCCGCCAGATCCGCGTCACTGCCGGCCAGAGAAGCGATATATCCGTCCAGATCCGTTCCTTCCTCCGGAAGCAGGCCCATAAAGGAATATTCGCCGCCTTTATAATCGCGGACAAAACCGATGCCATCGCCCAGTGTAAAATACCTGCCTTCCGTGCTGGCCAGCATGGTCACGTCTTCCTGACTGCCATCCGCATTGGTAAACTTCCGGTTCTCCAGGATTTCATCTTCCTCATACTCGTTCTGCCATTCCCCCTCAAACGCCATCGCATTGATCAGATACATGCCTGCATCTTCCGGGATCTCATCGATGAGCTTCGGGATCATCCCCCTGGTCTGCTCCGATACCCAGTTGTTGATATCGTCTTTTGTTCCGTTATCAAACGGCGCCTTCCAGACATCCGCACCATACCAGGATAGCGCTTTCTGAGCAAAGGTATCCTTTACCTGCCACATCCCGTCATCTTTAAACCAGACGGAGTTCGCCACATTCCAGCCCACTTCCTTCGCCGAACGGAAACGGTCGGACAGATCATACAGCAGCGGATTCATCTCATCGATCGCGATCCCGCCGCCGATCACCTGCTCCATCTGCTTCAATGTCTCCCCCTGTGCGCCGTTTTCCGCCATCCCGAATGCGATGGCGATCGATGTCGGGGAAAGCAATACATTAGGATGCTTGCCTTCGTGCTTTACTGCTTCTGCAAACAACTGCATGGACGCCTGCGAAAGCGCCTGTGTCTGGGCATCCGTGATCTTTGCATCCGGTGCACTGACTTTTTCGATCCCGTCCGTCAGGTTCTCCGCTTTCCCGCTGCCGGCATAGGGTACTTTTTCCTCTACTGTTTCCGGCTCTGTCTCTTCTGCGTTCTTTGCTATAACGGTGGTCTCTGTTTCTGTCGATCCCTCTGCCGTCTCTACCGGTTCTGCAGACGGTTCCTCTGCCTGCGCTTCTGCCGCTGCCGGTATTTCTGCTGTTGTCGCCGGTTCCGTCCCGCCGTTCTGCCCGCATGCTCCCAGTGTCATACTCATTGCCATCAGCGCCATCACAAACCGTTTCTTCATATCGCATGCCTCCGTTTTTCGTATGATGTGATTTACAGTGTATTTACGCAGCCCAGGAATACCGGCAGACCGGTTTCGTTATCGATGATGCCGTAAATGAACGGGCGGTCCAGTATGATCATAACCGGTTCCTCATATTCCTCACACGAATCTTCTGCTTCCACCTCTATTGCGGTTACCG
>JAFWRC010000136.1 GCA_017508825.1 Lachnospiraceae bacterium | reverse complement strand
TACCAAAGCCATCTATGTGGAATCGGTAACCAACCCGATGGCGACAGTAACGGATATTGAAGCACTCGGAGAACTGGCGCACAGACATAACATTCCGTTGGTGGTGGACAACACACTGCCGACACCGTATCTGTTAAATCCCATCGATCACGGCGCAGATATTGTTGTTTACTCTGCGACAAAAGGTATCAGCGGACACGGAAATGCCATCGGCGGTCTGGTGGTAGACAGCGGAAAATTTAACTGGAACAACGGAAAGTTCCCGCAGTTTACGGATGAAAACATTGCGATCAAGGGAAGACACGATAACGGCAGAAGTTATCTGGAGGTATTCGGAAAAAGCGCATTTGCAGGAAAGATCCGTACCGATTATCTGACCAACTTCGGTGCAGCCTTAAGTCCCTTTAATGCTTATCTGATCCTTTTGGGGATCGAGACCATTTCGGAACGTGTGGAGAAGCAGGTGAAGAACGCAAGAGAGATTGCGAAGTTTCTGGAATCCAGACCGGAAGTGGATTGGGTATCCTATCCGGGCAGTTCTTACTATAAATATGAAGTGCTGGCAAAGAAGTATTGCCCGAACGGTGTGGGACAGCTGTATTCCTTCGGCTTGAAGGGAACGGAAGAAAACATCTATAAATTTGTAAATGCCGTAAAAGTGTTTAGCTATCAGTTAAATCTCGGGGATGCCAGATCGCTGGTTGCCAATGTGAGCCGTACATCCCACGGGGAACTGACAGAGGAAGAATTAAAGAGGGCAGATATTCCTGCGAATGCGATCCGCATCTCCATCGGGATCGAAGATGTACGGGATCTGAAAAATGATCTGGCCCGTGCGCTGGACATCGCGTTTCACGGTGCGGCACAGGAGGTAGCATGAGCGTATTTGACTGGCAATTCTTTTGCAAAGCGATCCCCCTCGTACTGAAGGACGGTCTGCTCAATACCTTAAATCTGACTATTGTAACGTTTGTGTTCGCCTGCGTGATCGGACTGCTCACGGCGCTGATCAAAATCTATAAGGTGCCGGTACTGCAGCAGATCAGCATTGTCTATGTTTCCTTTTTCCGGGGAACGCCGCTGCTGGTACAGATCTTGATCTTTTACTACGGACTGCCGGGCATACTGAATCACTACTTTGAGAATCTGGACATCAGCAGGATCCCGCCCATCATCTATATGTATGTAGTGTTCTCACTTTGCTACGGAGCATACATTTCGGAGGTGATGCGCTCCGCGATCCTTTCCGTAGATAAAGGACAGCACGAGGCGGCATATTCCATCGGAATGTCAGGGGCAAAAGTACTTCGCCGCATCGTTTTCCCGCAGGCACTGTCCAATGCACTGCCCAATCTCGGGAACTATTTTGTGGACATCGTGAAAGGAACCTCGCTGGCATTTACCGCAACTGTGGTTGAGGTACTGGCAAGCGCAAAGATCATCGGAGCAAGAGACTACCGTTTCTTTGAGGCTTATCTGGCGGCGGCGCTGGTATACTGGATCGTTTGTCTGATCTGTGAAGTGGCATTTAAAGGAGTGGAAAAACGCTCCAGAAAATATGAAAGGAGGCTGGCGTGATATGAGCGAAGCATTTATCAGCATTCGGGGACTCAAAAAGAATTTCGGAAAGAACGAAGTGTTAAAAGGCGTTGATCTGGATGTGAAGGAAGGAGAGAAAGTCATCATCATGGGATCGAGCGGTTCCGGAAAATCCACGCTGCTCCGTTGTATGAACCGTTTGGAAAAAGCAGACAAGGGGAGCATGGTATTTGATCAGCATACGATCGATCTCGGACATTGGACGAAACAGGATATCCGCTATGTCCGCAGCAATTCTTCCATGGTATTTCAGGGATACAATCTGTTCAAGCATATGACGGTACTGGAAAATGTGATGGAAGGACTGGTGCAGTGCAAGGGCATCCCCAAGGCGGAGGCGAAGGACATCGCGATCCATTATCTGGAAAAGGTCGGATTGTCGGAACGCCTGGATTATTATCCGTCGGCACTTTCCGGCGGGCAGCAGCAGAGAGGGGCGATCGCAAGAGCTCTGGCGCTGAAACCGAAAGCGGTATTTTTTGACGAACCCACATCTGCACTGGATCCGGAACTGGTGGCAGAAGTCCTTTCCGTTATGGAAAAGATTGCGGAAGAAGGCGTTACGATGATCGTAGTGACACACGAAGTGGGATTCGCAAGAGATATCGCGGATAAGGTGGTCTTTATGGATAAGGGTGTGATCTGTGAAGAAGGCAAACCGGAACAGATCCTGTATTATCCGAGAAATGATCGTACCAAAGAGTTCTTAAATCTGATCGCATAGACGGATTGGGAGATAAATAAAGAGAGATAAGGGAGGAAAAGGAAAATGAAGAAAACATGGATCAACAAGGTGCTGGCGGCAGCATCACTATTGACGATCGGAGCGCTTACGGCATGCGGAACCGAGGCACCGGCAGAAGTGGCGCAGGCAGCGCCGGAGGCAACGGAAGCAGAGGTGACAGAACAGCAGGCGGAGACATCTCAGGACGCATTGGCTTCCGAACCGACAAAGGCGGAACAGGAGACTTCGGAGACAACAACCGGGCTGCCGGGGAAGATACTGGTAGGTATCATGCCGGATTATCCGCCGTATGATTATCAGGATGCAGACGGCAACGCAGCCGGCTACGATGTGGAAGTGACAAAGGAAGTGGCAGCAAGACTCGGGATCGAAGTGGAATTTCAGATCTATCCGTGGGAATCGCTTCTTCCGGCACTGGAATCCGGGCGTATCGATGCGGTAACGGCGCAGATCTATCGTTCCCCGGAGCGTGAAGAGAAGTTCTATTTCAGCTCAGCACCCTATTACCGTTCCGATGTGAACATGATCGTAAAGGGAGATTCCACCGCGGAAACACTGGAAGATGTGCTGGAACAGGAACTGGTATTTTCCGTGATCCCGGGGCAGTTAAATGAGAAGTACCTGAATGAGGCAGGAATTAAGTCTTCCTATTTTGAAGGCTCCAGCCAGACCCAGATCGATGATGTACTGGCAGGGCATTCGGACGGTTTCCTGAACCAGTGGGCACTGGTCAACCAGATCCTGATCGATAAAGGAGCCGAGGGAGCGCTGAAGTCCATCGGCGAACCGCTGGCAAGCGATTTTGTATACGCTGTGCTGCCGAAGACGGATGCCGGATGGGCGCTTGGCGAAGCTTTCAGCAAGGTTTATCTGGAACTGGAAGCGGACGGTACCCTGACCAGACTGGCACAGGAATACCTGGGAGATCCGGTGGTGGAAGGCCTGGAAGCCGGTGTAGTAGAGTAATTCCAATACGATCAGCCACAGGGACGGTTCTTTGGCTCATTTTGGGCCAAAGAACCGTCCCTACGGCCTGTTTTGAGCCGGAGAACCGTCCCTTTGGCCGGGCCCCGGTCTTTTTGACATTTGGCCTGTTTTTTGGTAGATTATTGTATAGATTTATTTGATTTTTGGGGGATTTTTGTATGTGCTGAGAGCAGTGCAGGAGGTATTGGGGGAACGCTATGAAAAAAGTGATACCGGGTCTGGATAAGCTGCTTCGCATCGGGACAGTGGTGGTCCTGGCTGTTACGCTGATGTATATGCTGATGGCGGTCGTGGATACCTCTTCTGACGGTGAGGCACCGATCGGTTCTTTTCAAACGGAAGATTTTAATGAAGGCTGGATGCTGCATGAAGGAGAAAGTGAGCGTCCGATCCGTCTTCCTGCGGCATTGGACCGTGGGGAAGGGGAAGAGATCATCATCAGCAACACTCTGCCGGAAGATCTCAGTGATGGTATGAACCTGATGCTGAGAGGCGCGATGGAGGATATCCTGATCTATGTGGATGGCAGATTGCGCGCGGAGTATGCATCCGATGCGATCGACGGAATGGGGTTTTATATTCCGAGCGCTTATGTGGTGGCCGGTCTGGATCAGGCGGATGCAGGAAAAGAGATCTGTATACAGATCCGTGTAAAGACCCGTGGCGTTGTAAACGGTGTCCGGATCGGGCATGGAAATAATGTCTGGTTTGAAGTGATCAAAAACGGTCTCTCGGTAAATGCGATCGCGCTGGTGGTATTTGTTACCGGCCTGATCATCCTGATCGGCACTTTTGTGATGCAAAAATTCTACAGGGTTTCTGCAGCAAGGCAGTTAGCCCTTCTGATGCTGAATACCGCAATGTGGGTATTCTCGGAATCCACGCTGCGTCAGCTGTTCTTTTCCAGACCGTCGTTATCCCAGTATTTTGCATATTTTACCGTGGAACTGATCGCAGTGCTTGCGATGACCTACTTTGATGAGGTGCAGCACAGGGCGTATCATGAGAAATATGTGCTGCTGGAATCCGTTGCGTTCCTGCAGATCCTGCTCAATGCGATCCTGCATACCATAGGGTTTATGCCCCTGTATAAAACCATGATGATCTCGCATATCTGGACGGCGATCGGCGCGGTCGTAGCGAGCAGCTGCATCATCCGGGATTTTATCAGAGGCCGGGTGAAAGAGTATAAGATCACCGTGATCGGTATGATCTGTTTCGTGATCATGTCGACTACGGAACTGGTCGGGTTCTACGTCAACCGTTTCCATGTATTCGGGAGCAGTCTGTGCCTGGCGCTTCTGATGCTGATGATCGCAACGATCATCCAGACCGTCTATGATGAAGTCATGGCCAGCCGGGAGAGAGCAAATGCACGCACCGATATGATCATTAAGACCATTGAGACCATCGCCGGCGCCATCGATGCCCGGGATGAAGATACAGGTGGGCATTCGGGGCGTGTCGGTTTTTATGCCGGCTGTCTGGCAGAAGAGATGGCAGAGCGCTACGGGCTGGATGCGGTAGACCTGATGCGTATCCGTTATATCGGGCTGGTTCATGATATCGGTAAGATCGGGGTGGCGGATAATGTACTGAACAAATCGGGACGGCTGACGGAAGAAGAATACAGCCTGATGAAAAAGCATCCGGAGATCGGCTATGAGATGATGAGTTCCATGGGAAATGTCATTCCCGGTTTGCTGGACGGTATCCGCTATCATCACGAGAGATATGACGGGAAGGGCTATCCGGACGGTTTAAAAGGAAAAGAGATCCCGCTGGTGGCGCGGATCATGGCGCTTGCGGACAGTTATGATGCGATGACGAGTAATCGTGTGTATCGCAGAAGATTGTCGGAGAAAGAGGTTCAAAAGGAGATACGTTCCTGTGCCGGTACGCAGTTTGATCCGGAGCTGGCAGAGATCTTTTTGAAAATGATGGAAGAAGGCAAGCTGGATTCCAGAACGGTGAGAGGAATGGCAGCGGATGAAAGCGGTAAAGTAAACCCGTCGGCGCTTCTGGAGAGCAAAGTGCAGAAAGATCTGCTGCAGAAAGTGCCGGTATCGGATCCCAGTCATGTGCGCATGCTCTGCTATATGATGAAACTGCTGGAAAAGAAAGGAATCCGTTACGAGATCGTATTTCTCGGGATTGATGAAAAGGTTCCCGACGGCAACGTGGAAAAAGAGTTGGGACTTCTGACTGCAGCATACAAAGATATGCTGTACGGTCACGATATCAATATCCGTTATACGGAGCGGAATTATATACTGGCGCTTTACGACCGGGATGAGGAAGGGGCAGCGGAATTCCTGAAAGCAGTGAAAGAGAAATATCCGGCGGCGGTTTCCGAATACCTGACGGAGGAAGACTAGTACATCGCAAAAAATGGAAACAGCGTTAACAGCTTATAAGAAGAGAAAAAGACCGGAAGAGCGATATGATAGTGACATTATAAAATACAGGAGGTTGCGGGAGAATGGTTTACTATGTAGATTGTAATGCAAAAGCAGGCGGGAACGGAAGCAGTGAAAAACCGTTTCGCATGATCAATGAAGCTGCGGCTGCAGCGATGGCCGGAGATGAGGTCATTGTACGCGCGGGGATCTATCGGGAAGATGTAAATCCCATTAATGCGGGAACCGAAAAACAAAGGATCGTATACCGTTCGGAGAAGCCGCTGGCTGCGGTGATCACCGGTGCGGATGTATTTGATACCTGGGAGAAGCATCAGGGCGATGTATGGAAACTGACGATTCCGAATTCCTATTTCGGGGCTTATAATCCGTACACTACCTATGTCAGCGGGGATTGGCTGAACATCACGGTGCCTGTACATACCGGAGAAGTTTTCTTGAACGGAAAGTCTTTGTATGAACGGGATACGCTGGAAAAGGTACTGGAACCGGAGTATTACGAGCCTTCATGGGACCGGGAGTTTACCAAACATACATGGTATACCTGTCAGGACGATGAACAGGATGCGACCGTGATCTATGCAAACTTTCAGGGGAAGGATCCGAATAAAGAGCTGGTAGAGATCAATATGCGTCCGCATTGCTTCTGGCCGGCAGCGGAGCATGTAAATTACATTACACTGGATGGATTTACCGTGACCAAAGCGGCTACACAGTGGGCACCGCCGACGGCACTACAGGAAGGCATGATCGGTCCGCACTGGTCCAAAGGCTGGATCATTGAAAACTGTGAGATCACACACAGCAAATGTTCGGGCATTTCTCTCGGAAAATACCGGCAGCAGGGAAATGATAATAAGTGGCTGAAGTATAAGTATAAAGACGGCGCACAGACACAGAGAGACTGTTCCCTGATCGCGCAGCTGGATGGATGGAGTAAAGAAACGATCGGTTCGCATATCGTACGTAAC
>JAFWRC010000135.1 GCA_017508825.1 Lachnospiraceae bacterium | reverse complement strand
TGTGATCAGTATGCAGGAGATGGATGCCGTATTGGATGAGCTGCTTTCGCTGGAAAATCCATACCACTGCCCGCACGGACGTCCGACGATCTTTTCCATGAGCCGCACCGAACTGGAACGAAAGTTCAAGAGGATCGTAAACTGAGAGACAAATGAATTCCGGTTTGTCGAAATGTAGCGGTCGGTGAGCCATGGGGACGGTTCTTGTGGCAACAAGATCGAAGATCTTTAGCCACAAGAACCGTCCCCATGGCTCGCCGACTCGACAAAACGGAATTTGAAGCGATCAAATGAGGCGGACAATATGAAAGAAAATGAAAAGAAACAACCTCTCATCATCATAGCGGGACCGACGGCTACCGGCAAATCGGCGGCAGCCGTAAAAGTTGCCAAAGAGATCGGCGGGGAAGTGATCTCGGCGGATTCTATGCAAGTATACCGTGGGATGGATATCGGCTCGGCAAAGATCACGGCGGAAGAAACCGAAGGCGTGCAGCATCACCTGATCGATGTGCTGGAGCCGACGGAAGATTTCAATGTGAGTATTTTTCAGAAGATGGCAAAAGAAGCGATGGCTGGTATTTATGAGCGCGGGCATATTCCCATCATCTGCGGCGGGACCGGATTTTATATACAGTCGGTCCTGTATGATATTGATTTTACCAAAGAGGATACGGATTACAGTTACCGGCATTCTCTGGAACAGCTTGCGGCGGAAAAAGGAACGGCGGCTCTCTATGAAATGCTGAAAGCGGTGGATCCTGCGTCCTGCGAGAGTATCCATGAGAATAACGTAAAGCGTGTGATCCGGGCGCTGGAATACTATCATGAAACCGGACAGCCGATTTCGGCGCATAATGCAGAGCAGCGGGAAAAGGAAGAAGCTTATGAAGCACTGTTTTTTGTGATCACGGATGACCGGGCGGCGATGTATGAACGGATCGACCGACGCGTGGATCAGATGGTGGATGCCGGTCTGGTGGAGGAAGTGCAGCGGCTGAAAGATATGGGGATCCCGCGAATGGCGGTATCCATGCAGGGATTGGGATATAAGGAGATCTTCGATCATCTGAACGGGGACTGTACGTTAGAGGAAGCGGTATATACGATCAAGCGGGATACAAGACACTTTGCAAAGCGCCAGCTGACCTGGTTTAAGCGGGAGCCTTCCGTGATCTGGATCGACCGGTCGATATATAAGGATCCGGCGGAGAGAATGCTGGAAATCATAGAGGAAAATAATAAAAAATGAGCCACAGAACCGTCCCCATGGTCGAAAATGAGCCACAGAACCGTCCCCATGGTCGTTCATGGCCGGTGGGAGATTGGAACTATACATTTTCGGCATTTTGTGGTAAAATACTTGATACTTTAGTGGAAAATGACAAAGATTCAGGAAACAGATTGTTTTTTATATATAGAAAGGAAGCTTGCAAGTGGGCATCAATGCATTCGGGATCGATCTGGGATCCGCTAATATAAAGATCTACAATGGTATGGATAATACCTATTTTATGGAAAAGAACATGATCGCCATACAGGGCCGGGATACCCTGTTTGCCTATGGCGATTCTGCTTTTGATATGTATGAAAAGGCGCCGGAGAATATTCAGGTATCGTTTCCGGTGGTCAATGGTGTGATCGCGGATATCCGGAATATGAACACCCTGATCCATTATTTTATCAGTGATCAATGTAAGGGGAATATCCGGCCGGCAGATTATTATATCGCGGTACCGACGGATGTGACGGAAGTAGAACGCAGGGCGTTTAAGGATCTGATCAAAGAGAGCAATGTGAAAGCCCGCAGGGTATATATCGTAGAAAAAGCCGTTGCGGACGGTCTGGGAATGGATATCGATGTGAAGACATCCCAGGGCCTGATGGTGGTAGATGTCGGTTACGATACCACAGAGATCTCACTGGTCTCTCTGGGTGGTATCGTTATGTCACAGCTGATCAAGACCGGCGGACAGAAACTGGACGAAGCGATCAAGGCGGCCGTACGGCAGGAGTACAACCTGTTTATCGGTTCCAAGACTTCGGAAAAGCTCAAGATCGCTATGCGTGATGTGGAGAGCCGTAATAAGAACGCTGTCGTATACGGAAGAGATATCGTGTCCGGTCTTCCGGTGGAAAAAGAAATATCGACCGGATTGGTCAATGAATGCCTCGGGCCTGCTTTTGACGGCATTGTTGAGAATGTCCATCAGATCCTGGAACATACGCCACCCGAACTTGGGGCAGATGTGTACCGGAATGGTATCTTCCTGACCGGCGGAGCCTGCGTTGCAGGACATCTGGCGCAGAAGATCAGCGACAGCACAGGACTGAAAGTAAATATCGGCGAAGAGCCGATCGCCTGTGTAGTAAAAGGCCTGTCCACGATCATTCGGGATGACCGTTATGCTTCTTTGGCTTACAGCCTGGAGAATGACAAGTAAAGCATTATGTGTCCGGTAGTAAAAAGAAAAGAAGAAAAGAAAAAAATACCCGGTAAGTATGTACTGCTTATTCTAACCATACTGTGCATCGCGCTTATGTTTTTTACATTCACGAATGATACACAGGGCGGTTTTTTGCATGATACTGCCGGTTTTACATTTGTACCCTTTCAGAAAGGCATTGCAAATGTCAGTAAGGAACTGATTCGTATGGTCGAGGAGAAGCACACGATCGCGGAACTGAATGCCGAGAATGAAGAACTGCGTAAGCAGATCGATGAGCTGACATGGGAAAATGCCCAGCTGATGCAGGATCATTATGAACTGACCGGGCTGCGTGAACTGTACGAACTGGATACCACCTACGCCGAATATGAAAAAGTCGGCGCCAGGATCATTGCGGCCGGGAATGATAACCGTTTTAATACGTTCCTGATCGATAAGGGCAGCGAAGACGGGATCACCGTAAATATGAATGTGCTGGCCGGCTCCGGACTGGTAGGCATCGTCAGCGAGACCGGAAAAAACTGGGCCAGGGTAACAACGATCATTTCGGATAATTCCAATGTCAGCGCCATGGTCCTACATACGCAGGATAATATGATCGTGAGCGGAAGCATGGAACTGATCAGCCAGGGGGTGATTTCATATTCCCAGCTTGTGGACCGGGACCATATGGTTGTGGCCGGGGATAAGGTGGTTACTTCGAATATCAGCGACCGTTATCTTCCGGGCATCCTGATCGGCTATATTGCTACAGTGGAGGAGGATTCCAACCATCTGACCATGTCCGGAAAGCTTACACCGGTTGTTGATTTTGAGCATCTTTCCGATGTGCTGGTGATCACCAAAACCAAGAGATTGATGGAGGAATAGGCAGATGCGTATCGCCATCAAAGAAAAGATCACGGCGGCTTTTTTCGTTTGTTTGTGTTTCCTGCTGCAGAGCAGTGTTTTTCCGTTGTTTTCGTTACAGCGCGCCGTGCCGGATATGATCCTCTTGAGCGTATGCATTTACGGATGGCTTCGCGGAGAGCATTCGGCTATGTTTTGCGGATTTTTCGGCGGATTGTTTATTGATATCTTTTTTATGGATGTTCTCGGCGTAAATGCGCTGATCTATGTTTTGGCAGGATTTCTCTGCGGGCAGCTCCATCGTTTTTTTGATGAACATGAACACCGGATACCGCTTATAATGATCGTTGTTGCGGATCTTGCTGTTTTGCTTCTTCGTTTTCTTTTATTTGATGTTTTGTATGGAAATTTTCATTTGGGACAGTATTTTATATCCCGCTGTCTGCCGGAGATCGTGATGACTTTTTTGGCCGGGATCGTTTTATACCTGGTCATGCATTGGGTTGAGAT
>JAFWRC010000134.1 GCA_017508825.1 Lachnospiraceae bacterium | reverse complement strand
AGCTGTGTATTTCTCCGGCTTCCGACCTGCCCCGGGAGATGAACCGTAAGGAATTGCGTCAGATATCTTCCAAAATCAGCTCCCCTCACTGTTCACCTCCGGAATGACATACGCACAGGTAGATTCCACTTTTTTCATCAAATCCGGATAAACTTCCGCTGTCAGTCGAAGATAACGCGCTGTTGAACGAATGGATTTATGTCCCATATACGTTGAAAGGATCGGAATCATTGCAGTAAGGTCTGCATCCTCGGAGATCCACTTCTGCAGCACATGAACCGCGAAAGTGTGACGGATGTCGTGAAGTCTGGGTCCCTGCCCTTTTCCGCCATGGGAGATGCCAGCAGCCAGTAGATATCGTCGATAGCGCTGATATATTGTCATCGGACTCAGCATAGTTTTATCTGGTGCAGGGAAAAAGAAATCTGTGTCCCGATCCCACCAGACTTTATCAGCATACTGAATACAGGCTTCCTTAACGGAATCAGAAAGAGGAATCAAGCGGTCACGATCTGTTTTTGCTTCGCGTATCATCAAGTATCCGTCCTCGAGATGGACATCTTTGTACTGCAGATGCACTACTTCTGATACACGCAATCCGCAACCATAAAGAATACGAAAGACAACCGGGAGTTCAAGGTGCATGTTTTTGGCGATCTCGCAGGCTTCGGTATTGTCAGCGGCCCGGATAACATCCCTGATCTGTTCATGTGTAAAGATATACGGAGTAAACGAGTCGTAATGAAGCCCTTTCTGTTCGGGCAGGATATAGGCATCGTATCCGAGGTTATCAAGAAACATCGCAAACTGCCGGATACAAGTGATCTTATGGGCACGTGTTTTGTCGGATTCCTGTTCCTTCGGTGCTGCCCAGGCTTCGGCCAGCGTTCTGGTTATCTCAACACGATCTATTCCTTGGTCAGTGCTGAAGCGGCACAGTCTTGCCAGACACTTGGCTTCATTCTCGTATTTAAAGCCGGCGTTTCTTTTGTAATCGAGGAATTCATTTGCCAGGTCAGCAAATATACCCGTCATCTGAGGAGCTTTTCTTGTTCGTGCCATCAGACAGTCACCTCCAATGCGCATTTTTTAAGCTCATTCATATCGACACGCAGATACACCATGGTCGTCTGCGTTGTCGTATGCCCGAGAATCTCGGAAATCACCGGAAGAGGGATCTCGTGTTCCAACAGTCGGCTCGCAAGGCTATGCCTCAGCGTATGGGACCCTTTCTTTCTTCCCTCCACTCGAATTCCTGCCCTCTGCAGATGAGCTCGTACCATACCACCTACGCAACCAGGTTGAAATGCTGTATAGGGAGGGACCTGCCGGACAAAAACGTGATCTGAATCCGTCTGTGGCCTTCCATTCTGCAGATAGTGGATAATGCTTTCTCCGACATCTCCCAGGAGGGGTAACTCCAGTGGATTCCCTGTCTTTACCTGTGTTAATGAGATTTTTTCGTTTTCCCAGTCTATGTTGGAAAAACGGAGATTTGCCACATCACTGCTCCTGAGGCCAAGCCGGGTAATCAGCAGAATGATGGAATAGTCGCGCAGTCCGCAAGGATTGCCTTGATCAATAGAGGACAGAAGCTTTCTGACCTCTTCTTCTGAATAAACAGAAGGAATTCTGCTCTGTCTGTTATAGTGAGGGTTTGGGATCTTTGGAAAGAGTTCCTGTTCCATGAGCTGGTTATCATAGCAGTATTTCAGGTAGTAACGGACTGCCCGCATTGTATGGTTGATCGTGGGCTTTTCATAACAGGCAGATAAGGAATCCATAAAGGCGTACACATCCCTGATACCGATATCATTCAGTAAGCGAATGCCCTTTCCCTCAAGAAAGGCGAAAAATCTCTCCAGATAGAGACTGAATGTCTGAACTGATTTTTTCTTGAAACCGATGCTCTTTCGATATGCAAGATAGGCGTCCGCACTTTCCTTAAAGGCATCAGGGAAGACGTAATTCCGCATGTCTTTTGCGAGATAAAGGACCACACTGCCACTTTGTTGATACTCTGCCATAGCATTGATAGAACGCAGATACTGGTAACAGAACTTTCCTTCTCGTATTCTTTCCGACATGGAATAGTGATCTTCCAGAAACTGCAGGCCGAGATCCATGCTGAATTTTTGGGCGTCTTTCTCCGTAGCATAGCGGATAAACTGTCTTGCAACTGTTTGAAAAGTCGTCTGATAGTAGTTGGAAGCCCCTGCTTCTTTAAGAGCCACTAATGTTTTATCAGCGAGCTCCGGTAATAATAAAGTCCTCATGATTGATTTACCTCCTTCACGATTTTTTGTCATGAGACAAAGAAATCCTGTCGGATTATGAGAAGTAAATCAACTGATAATTCGCATAGGAAAGGGCTTTTGGGTCATTAACTTTTCATAATCTATAGCTTTTCATAACTTACAGCTTCCTTCAGATTCCACCTCACGATGGACACCCTTGCTGTTCAGCTATGTACTTCGTCGTTGCCTACGCGTACTCGGGACTTTCACCCGTTAGAGCGCGCCCATGGCGCGCAAACTCAAAAAAGCCATCGCGGGATTCCACGATGGCTTTCGAATTACCTGGTTTTATGCTTCGGTCATTGCTTCTGCGAGTTCCTGCAGTTTCGGGAGATCGGCCTCTTTCAGGGTGGATCGAATTGTTACCACCGGTTCTACAAGTTCCACATCCTTAAATCCCTCCACATAAGACTTCATCACGCGGGCGGCAGTAGGTGCCCAGCTTCCGTTTTCCACCAGCGCCACCTTACGCTTCTGGTACGCCTTGATCTTTAAGATATTCAAAAACTGTGTCATAGGCGGGAAGAGGTCTGCATCGTAAGAGGATGCGCAGAGGATCATCCTGTCGTATCGGAAAGCATCCTCCACACCCTCGTGGATATCGTCCTTTGTCAGGTTGGTAAGCCCGACCTTCACACCCTTTCCGATAAGGATCTCTGCAAGCTTTTCTGCCGCCTGCTTGGTCCCCTGATCATGAATGGATGCATAAAGGATCGCAACACCGGCATCTTCCGGCTCATACGCCGACCAGGTCTTATATTTCTTGAGATAAAATTCCAAAGCTTCGTTTTCCGGAAGCACCGGTCCATGTAAGGAACAGATATGTTCTATTTCCAGGTTTTCCGCCTTCTTCAGCACATTCTGTACCTGCATGCCGTACTTGCCCACGATATTGAAATAATATCTTCTGGCTTCGCATGCCCAGTCATCCGCCTCCGCGCCGCGTACACCGAATTTACCGAAACCGTCCGCCGCAAAGAGCACCTTCTCGCTGGCTTCATAGGTCATCATTACCTCCGGCCAGTGTACCATAGGCGCCGCAATAAAGGAGAGCGTATGACTGCCAAGAGCCAGGGTATCTCCCTCCTTGATGGTCACGATGCGATCTGAAAGATCTGCGTCAAAGAACTGCTTCAACATATTTGCCGCGCCCTGGCTGGTATAGATTTTCATATTCGGAAACTTTTCACAAACGGAAAGCAGCGCCCCCGAGTGATCCGGTTCCATATGCTGCACCACAATATAATTTACACTTCTTCCGGAAAGTGCCGCATCCAGGTTATTAAGCCAGGCATCCTTTACGTCCGCATCTACAGAATCCATCAGACACACTTTTTCATCCAGGATCAGATAAGAATTATATGCCATACCCTCCGGCAGTTCGTACTGGTTTTCAAACACCTCGATCTCCGGATCATTTACTCCCACATTTAAGATGGTCTCTGTCACCTTTTCGTACATGTTCATCCTCCGCTAAAATATGATCAGCCACAATCCCAGCTGTACATGATCTCAGAAAAATCGCCCTTCCGCAGTGCATCTCCATTGATGAAGAAATTCGCTACTCCGGCATCACCCCACATGATCTCATAGTCCGGATGCTCCTTGGAATACTCGGAATCGATCTGCAGCAGAACGGTATCAAAACGCCGTAAGGCTTCGTTATTTTCACGCGGATCATACTGGGTAAAGAACGGATAGCCCAGCATCCAATGGCCGGTGTTCTTCGTCTCCTTGTCGTACTCGCTGCCCTTCAGGTAGTCATAGGGATCGTCTGCTTCCGGGACTGCCTCCCCGACAAGTTTCGCAGCTTCTTTGACCTTTTCCATATAGCGGTAATCCGTCACGCCCATAGAGATCTTTGTCTTCTCAAAAGAGAGCGCCATCTCCCGCGTGATCGGAAAACCAAGATCCTCACCATCCGCATGGGTCGGGATCTGAAGGTCCGCCAGGCTCTCTGCCGTTACCGATGTATCGATGGTTTTATGATAGATCACACGGAAATCTTTCTGGATATCCGGTGTGGAAAACTCCGCACCGTATACATCATCCAGTGCCACAAAAAACTGCAGCATACCTTCCTTCGGAAAGATCTCATTTTCCGGCAGCTCCGCAAAATTGATCTGCGCCAGCAGTGCCATTTTTTCATCCCTGGAAGAAAGCGGATATGCCATCGTTTTATCCCAATAGGGTACGCCACCGAATTTGCTCTCGGTCAGTGCCGGCGTCTTGCCTACCACGGTACTGACACGAAAAGCATCCATTGCTGTGATCTCCGCAGTCTTCGCCAGGATCTTTGCTTTCTCTTCTGTCATAAGTCCCCCCTCTTTTCCCGATAAGGTCCATCTTCCCTATCAACAATGTTTATCAAAAAATTCCAGCATCTTCCTGTTGGAGATAAGACTTTCTCTCCACTCCCAGTTGCTGATGTTGAATACATGCACCAGATGCGGACCGTCTTCTTTCTTCCAGATCAGCGTCTCAAATTCTTCTTCACGGTCTTTCATATAGTCGATCAAAAAGCAGCTCTGGGCATAGATGGATTCGCTCTCGGAGCCGATCAGCAGGATCGGCGGGAGTTTCAGACCTTTGGATACCTGTGAGAAACTCATATAATCTCTCCAGGGAGCGTCTTCACCGTCCTCTCCCAGCATCAGATCACGATAAGCCTTTGCCGTACCGTCACCCTCTTCCGTGCCCGGCGCTCCGTTGATATAGAGCGTATCCGTTTCCACACAGGGACAGGAGATCGCCAAAGCGCTGACGGAAAAGCCAAAAGGTTCTACCTTATATATCTGCTGCAGCTTCTCACTCTGCTGTATGCATGTGGTCAGCAGAGTCAGATGCCCACCGGCAGAATCACCGGTCACCAGTACTTTGCTCAAGTCGAAACCTCTTGCAGGACCGTACTTGGTCAGCCAACCCATGGCTGCAAAGATATCCGATACCAATCCCTGCAGATCCGTCTCCTGCAGCAGGCGGTAGTTCATCGCCATCACAGCATAGCCCTGCGATGCCAGCCAGCCCAGATAGCGTTCGCCGTCATCTACCGTACCATAAAGCCAGCCGCCGCCATGGATATAAACGATCGTCGGCAGCTTGCCCTGCGACTCGTCCCAGCTTTCCGGATAATACAGATTCAGCACATGCATCGGATGATAATCGCCATAGTAATTGATATGGCTTTCTTTACGCCACCCGGTGGGATCCACGCCGTATTTCCAGCCGGCGTCATTATTCTTCTTGACCATATCCCAGAAGTCAAACAATTGCTGTTTGTAATCGGTTGCCATGGTTTGTACCCCCTTTTTTATTTCCCCCTCATCCGCCCTTCGGGCACCTTCCCCCCAAGGGGGAAGGCAAGTGAATAATCTACTTCTAACCAACGGTATATGCCGCTTCCAGCGCTACTTATTTATCCAATTCAAAGTCCTTGAGCAGAAGCGTGGACAGTTCTGCGTCCGGTTCTGCTACCAGGCGCTTGGACTGGTTTAAGATCGCTTCTTCTACCATATTTCTGGCCAGACGTCCGTTGCCGGCATCGGCTGCGCGGGTCGCCTGTACATTATCAAAGAATTTGGTCAGTTCCTCATCCGCTTCCGCATCGATGGTATAACCCTTCGACTTCGCGATGGACCGGGAGATCTGCAACAGCTCTTCGCCGGTGTAGTTCGGGAAGTTGATCACATTCGGGAAACGACTCTTGAGTCCCGAGTTGGAGGTCAGGAATTGCTGCATCTCGATGGAATAGCCTGCCAGGATCACGATCAGGTTTTCGCGGTTATCCTCAATGCCCTTTACCAGTGTGTCGATCGCTTCCAGACCGAAGGTGTCATCTTTGCCGCGGTATAAGCTGTAAGCCTCATCGATAAAGAGCACACCGCCGATGGCCGAGGTGATCACCTGATTGGTGAGCGGCGCGGTATGTCCCACATAGCGGCCTACCAGGTCCGCACGGGATACTTCTACCAGCTGTCCGCCGGTCAGTACACCGATCGCCTTCAGATACTTGCTGACGATACGTGCGATGGTCGTCTTGCCGGTACCCGGATTGCCGGTAAAGATCATATGCTTGTTCACGCCGCTGGTCTTTAAGCCTTCCTCCTGACGGCGCTGCTGTACCTTGTAGTATTCTTCCAGGCTCAGGACGTATTCCTTCACTTCCTTCAGGCCCACGATCTCATCCAGTTCCTTACGGATCTCGTCGATCTCACCGCGATAGCCTTCCGGCAGAAGCGCGGACAGGTCGATGGTCTCCTCACCGTACTTCGCGCTGATCTTTCCGTCGGCTGCCTGCAGGGTAAGTTCCGTCCCCTTGGGATAATCCCCCTCCAGTCTTGCCTGTGCCAGCGCCTTCAGCACATTATCATAGAAATCCTGCACGCCTTTTAAGCCGGCCTGCTTTTCGGACTGCTTTACGCTGTAATCCAGGAAATCCTCCGCAAAGGAAACTTTGAAGAAGCATTTCTCGGATGCCTTTTCTTCCAGTTCTTTCAGTTCACGCTCTGCTACGGTACGGATGGAATCTTCATCCAGACTCGCCGTCGCGCATACATCACCCAGCGCATCGATGAACGGCGCACCCATGATGCCGGCTGCCTTGTCCAGCGATTTCTCGGTCAGGAAAACCAGATATTTTCCCTTTGCTTCAAATGCACTTACCGCCTCACTCGCAAGAGACGTCTGCACATTCACCAGCTGTCCCTTCTGCAGGATATAACGCTCGGACAGCCGGAAGCTGCCGTTCGTTACCAGCGAAGAAATATGTGCCAGGAAAGAAGGATGACAGTTTTCAAAATGCTCAAACAGGATGATCTTGGACTCGCTTGCCAATGCCATATAGATATCCTGCAGGAAAAGCTTTTCCATAGACGCATCGGTATAAATACCAAGGTCGATCTTTTCGATCTTATCGGTTTTTAAGATCTTGCGGTTCTTGAGTTCTCCTGCCAGTTCGGTCAGGGCAAAGTGTTTGCCGGTATCGTCACGACCGGTCAGCAGGATCGCATTGAGCGCCTTGCTGCCTTCCGGCGGCATCACATACGGACGCTTAAAGGAGATCACCAGTTTCTTGATAAACTCTTTCTGGCCGACCACCTTTTCTTCCAGCACATCGGTAAGACCAGCAAAACCGTCCAGCGCATCTTCGCCTTCCAGCAGAGCTTCTTCTTTCTTCTTCTCCTCTGCTGCCGCATCCGCCAGATCGGTCTTCGTTTTTTCACTCATACCGAAATACTTATCCGTTGCCAGGTTCTTATTCAGCTCCGCGAGTTCCTTTTCCAGATCCTCGTGGTTCTTTGCCAGCTGGGCATTCATGGACGCAATGGCATCATCCGCATTCTTTACGTTCTGCGTTGCCTGTGACAGCGCATCCGTTGACGCGCCTGTCGAACCGGTGCCCAGGCCCGCAAAGGGATCCGGATAGCTTGGCTTTGCCGGCTGCTCACGCTTTGCGATCTGACCTGCCAGATCCCTGATCCCGGCCACGGAAGAGCCGATCAGATCCGACATCCCCGATCGGGAAGGATTGAGCGGTGCTGCTTTCCTTCCGGTCACGATATCCAGATTTTCCTGCAGGGTACCGCCTTTTTTCTTCATGCGTTTTTCCGCCTGCTCGATCTCTTCCAGTGTGTAATCCAGCGCCTTTCTCGGGCGGCCCATCGCGCTCAGAAAATCGTCATTCATTTCGTT
>JAFWRC010000133.1 GCA_017508825.1 Lachnospiraceae bacterium | reverse complement strand
GAGCTCTCTTCAGCAGAACGGAAGCGGAACCAAACTTACCAATCTGATCATGTGTGATGGATTCGTTCTCATCACGTGCTACAGATACAAGATGCTTAACTGCATCTTCTTTGCCCTTACGGATTGCTTCCGGAATTTCGGAAGCCTTACCCAGTCCGGCACCTACGTGGCCGGCACCATCACCTACTACTACCAGTGCTGTGAAGCGGAAGTTACGACCACCCTTAACAACCTTGGTAACGCGCTTGATGGCTACGACCTTGTCTTTCAATTCGCCCAACTGGCTGGCATCAATGATTTCACGTCTCATGTACTCTCTTCCTCCTCGATCAGAACTGTAAGCCGGCTTCTCTAGCCGCCTCAGCCAATGCTGCTACTTTACCGTGGTAGATATAACCACCTCTGTCGAATACGACGGTCTCGATGCCCTTATCTAATGCACGCTTTGCAATGATCTCGCCCAGTGCCTTAGCTGCTTCAACGTTGTTTGTCTTTTCCAGTTTCGCCTTGATGTCTTTCTCCATTGTGGATGCAGCTACCAGTGTCTTACCTGCAGAGTCATCGATCACCTGCACAGACATATGATTATTGCTTCTGAATACCGCAAGACGGGGTCTCTCGGCTGTGCCGCTGAAACGGTTACGGATCTTCAGGTGCTTCTTCTCACGAACCTTCTGTCTTGATTCTTTGCTTACCATTTCCTAGCCCCTCCCTTACTTCTTACCGGTCTTACCAACTTTACGACGGATCGTCTCATCAACATACTTAATACCCTTGCCCTTGTACGGTTCAGGTCTTCTCTTGTCTCTGATCTCCGCTGCAAACTGGCCAACCTTCTCCTTGTCGATACCCTTAACGGTGATCAGACTGGAGTTGTTCTGCTGCTGCTCTACTACTGTCTCGATGCCTTCCGGATCTTCCATCTCTACCGGATGAGAATAACCCAGAGACAAGGTCAGCTTCTTACCCTGCTTTGCTGCTCTGTAACCAACACCGTTTACTTCCAGCTTCTTCTCGAAACCGTTGGTAACACCAACAACCATGTTGTTGATCAGTGTTCTGGTCAGACCGTGCAGGGATCTCATTCTCTTCAGATCGTTCGGTCTGGATACTGTGATCTCAGCACCTTCTACCTTGATCTCCAATTCCGGAGCAACTGTACGCTCCAATGTGCCTTTCGGCCCCTTTACAGTCACTTTGTTATTTTCTGCAACCTCTACCGTTACACCGGCAGGAATTGCGATTGGCATTTTTCCGATTCGTGACATGCCCGTACCTCCTAATTTTATTTAAACTGATTACTTAATTACCATACAAATGCAAGTACTTCGCCGCCGACTTTCAGCTTTCTTGCTTCCTTGTCAGTGATCACACCCTGGTTTGTGGAGATGATCGCAATACCAAGACCGCCTAATACACGGGGAAGCTCATCCTTACCTGCATATACGCGCAGACCCGGCTTGGAGATTCTCTTGATACCGGTAATGATCTTCTCATTCTTGTCAGCGCCGTACTTCAAGGTAATGTGGATTGCCTTAAAGTTACCGTCATCTACTACTTCGTACTTTCTGATATAGCCTTCATCCTGCAGGATCTGTGCGATTGCAAGCTTCATCTTGGATGAAGGAACATCAACCGTATCATGTTTTGCAGTATTTGCATTACGGATTCTTGTAAGCATATCTGCAATAGGATCGCTCATTGTCATTTTCGTTTCCTCCTCCCTTTCTTACCAGCTCGCCTTTTTCACGCCCGGAATCTGGCCCTTGTAAGCCAGCTCACGGAAGCATACACGGCAGATGCCATACTTCCGCAGTACGGAATGCGGGCGGCCGCAGAGATTACAACGGGTATATGCCCGTGTAGAGAACTTCGGCTTGCGCGACTGCTTAATCTTCATTGCTGTTTTAGCCATGATCTATCTTTCCTCCTATATTTAGGCTACTTAGGCGTTTTTTGCAAACGGCATGTTGAACAGTGTCAGTAACTCTCTGGCTTCCTCATCGGTCTTAGCAGTGGTAACGATGATAACATCCATACCACGTACCTTATCAACCTTATCGTATTCGATCTCCGGGAAGATGAGCTGCTCTTTGATGCCCAGTGCATAGTTGCCTCTGCCGTCAAACGAGTTCGGATTTACACCACGGAAGTCACGCACACGAGGCAATGCCAGGTTGATGAGACGATCCAAAAACTCGTACATCTTGTCGCCACGATGAGTGGTCTTGCAGCCGATCGCCTGTCCCTCACGGATCTTGAAGTTTGCGATGGAATTCTTTGCCTTGGTCACAACTGCCTTCTGGCCTGTGATGGTCTCCATATCGGAAACAGCGCTTTCCAGAAGCTTTGCATTTTCCTTAGCTTCGCCAACGCCCATGTTGATCACGATCTTATCGATCTTCGGCACTTCCATCACATTCTTGTAACCGAACTTCTTGGTCATTGCGTCAACGATCTCATTTGTATAAGTATCTTTTAATCTACTCAATGTCTTGGGCTCCTTTCGCTTAATCGATCACATCGCCGGTGGACTTTGCAAAGCGAACCTTCTTGCCATCCACTTCTTTGAATCCGATCCTGGTGGGCTTGCCCTTGTGCACATACATTACATTGGAGATATCGATCGGAGCTTCCTTCTCGATGATCCCGCCGGTCTGGTTCTGTGCAGACGGTTTGGAGTGACGCTTGATCATGTTGATTCCTTCAACCAGAACTTTACCGTTCTTGTGATCGATCTTCAGGACCTTGCCTTCCTTGCCTTTGCCCTTCTCTGTGCTACCGGTCATCACTCTGACCGTATCGCCAACTTTAATCTTTGTCATTTGCCCGTCCTCCTCTTACAATACTTCGGGAGCCAGGGAAACGATCTTCATGAACTGTTTCTCTCTCAGCTCTCTCGCAACCGGCCCGAAGATACGAGTTCCTCTCGGGGTCTTGTCATCCTTGATGATGACTGCTGCGTTCTCGTCAAACTTGATGTAGGAGCCGTCTTTGCGGTGAGCGCCCTTTACGGAACGAACCACAACAGCCTTTACTACATCACCCTTCTTTACAACGCCGCCGGGTGTTGCATCCTTGACCGTAGCAACGATCACATCACCGATGTTGGCATATCTCCTGGTGGAGCCGCCGACCACGCGGATGCACAGGATTTCCTTTGCGCCTGTATTATCAGCGACTTTCAGTCTGCTTTCCTGTTGTACCATGATCTTTCTCCTTCCTTCGTGGGCTTACTTCGCACGCTCAACAACTTCTACAAGTCTCCATCTCTTATCCTTGGAGAGCGGTCTTGTTTCCATGACCTTCACGGTATCACCGATCTTTGCATCGTTGTTCTCATCGTGTGCTTTCAGCTTGTAGGTCTTCTTTACGATCTTATTGTAAAGAGGATGCTTTACATGGTCTTCTACTGCGACCGTGATGGTCTTCTGCATCTTGTCGCTTACGACCTTGCCTGTACGGACTTTTCTTAAATTTCTCTCTTCCACGATCTTGCTCCTCCTTATGCTTCTGCCTTCTGCTTAGCACTCAGTACGGTCTTGATACGAGCGATGTTCTTCTTCACTTCGCCGATCCGTGCTGTGTTGTCCAGCTGATTTGTGGCATTCTGGAAGTGCAGATTGAAGAGTTCCTTCTTCGCATCCACCAGAGCCTGGTTCAGCTCTGCTTCAGATTTATTTCTGAGTTCGTCTGTAAACTTTTTGGTCTTCTTAGTTGCCATTTACTACACCGCCTTCCTGATCTGCTTCCAGGTCAGCCTTGGAAACGATCTTGCACTTGCAGGGAAGCTTGTGTGTTGCAAGACGTAATGCTTCCTTTGCCACTTCTTCGGAAACGCCTGCGATCTCAAACATCACACGGCCCGGCTTAACAACAGCTACCCAATACTCCAGAGTACCTTTACCGGAACCCATTCGGGTTTCAGCGGGCTTTGTGGTTACCGGCTTATCCGGGAAGATTTTGATCCATACACGACCGCCACGCTTGATGTAACGCGTCATAGCGATACGGGCTGCTTCTATCTGATTTGATCTGATCCAGCAGGGCTCCAGTGCTACGATTCCGTACTCACCATAAGTCAGTGTGTTACCGCGCATTGCCTTGCCTGTCATCGTGCCGCGGAACTGCTTGCGGCGCTTTACTCTCTTCGGCATTAACATGATTTATCGCTCCTTCCCTTCGCTGTTGCTCTTGGTCGGAAGTACCTCTCCACGGTAGATCCAAACCTTTACACCGATCTTTCCATATGTGGTATCCGCTTCTGCGAAACCATAATCAATATCTGCACGAAGTGTCTGCAGAGGAATGGTACCCTCGCTGTAGAACTCCGTTCTCGCCATATCAGCACCGCCCAGACGACCGGATACTGCAGCCTTGATACCCTGTGCTCCGGTAAGGGAGTTGCCACGGTTATCTTTCTTCATTGTTCTCATCATGCAGGACTTCACTGCACGACGGAAGGAAATACGGTTTTCAAGCTGCTGTGCGATGTTTTCTGCTACCAGCTGAGCATCTGCATCCGGCTTCTTTACTTCCTGCACATCCAGGGAGATTTCCTTGCGGCCGATCTCTTTCTGCAGTGCCTTCTTGGTGGTCTCGATACCGGTACCGCCCTTGCCGATCACTACGCCGGGTTTCTGGGTGTAAACTACAACTTCCAGTTTCTCAGCTTTTCTTGCGATCTCAATCTTAGATACGCCTGCGGAGTAGAGCCTCTTCTTCAGGAACTTACGGATCTTGTAATCCTCAGCCAGATACTCTGCGAACTTATCTTCGCTGTACCATCTGGAATCCCAGTCTTTGATAACGCCGACTCTTAAACCGTGCGGATTAACTTTCTGTCCCATACTTACTTAGCTCCTTTCTCGTCCAGAACGATCGTGATGTGGCTCACGCGCTTCTCAATCCTGTAAGCACGGCCCTGTGCTCTCGGGTGGATCCGCTTCATCGTCGGTCCCTTGTTCGCGTAGCACGCTGCAATGTACAGGTTGTCCGGATTCATACCGTTATTGTTCTCTGCATTTGCGATAGCGGAGTCGAGCAGCTTCTTGATCAGTGAAGAAGCGTATCTCGGATTGTACTCCAGAATCGCCTTTGCTGTTGTCACATCTTTACCGCGGATCGCATCCAAAACGAAGCACGCCTTCTGTACGGAAACCCTTGCGTAAGATAACTTTGCGGAGGGCCTTGTTTCTCTGTTCTCCCGGTTTCTTTCTCGCTTAATCTGCGATCTATGTCCCTTAGCCATTTGTTCCTCCTCCTATCTTACTTAACTTTCGATTTCTTATCGTCTTTGCCGTGACCGCGGAAGGTACGCGTAGCCACGAACTCGCCGAGCTTATGTCCTACCATATCTTCGGTAACATATACAGGCACATGCTTGCGTCCGTCGTGTACAGCGATCGTATGCCCTACAAAAGAGGGGAAGATCGTGGACCGGCGGGACCAGGTCTTGATTGCCTGCTTTTTGCCGGATGCGTTCATGTTGTCAACTGCTTTCAGCAGGCTCGCATCTGCAAAAGGACCCTTCTTTAATGATCTTGCCATTTCTTATATCCTCCTTAATCCCGCTTACTTGATCGCCTTGCCGTCGCGTCTTCTCACGATCAGCTTGTTGGAATGTTTCTTCTTTGCTCTGGTCTTCAGGCCCAGTGCCGGCTTGCCCCACGGAGTGGAAGGACCCGGACGTCCGATACCTGTCTTACCTTCACCACCACCGTGCGGGTGATCGTTCGGGTTCATTACGGAACCTCTTACGGTCGGGCGGATACCCATATGACGCTTACGTCCTGCTTTACCAACATTGATCAGGTTGTGATCGCCGTTGCCGATAACACCGATGGATGCGCGGCACTCGATCGGTACCATTCTCATTTCGCCGGACGGAAGACGAAGTGTTGCATACTTGCCTTCCTTAGCCATCAGCTGTGCGGAGTTACCTGCTGCACGAACCATCTGGCCACCCTTGCCCGGTAACAGCTCGATGTTGTGTACCAGAGTACCTACCGGAATCTCGGAAAGCGGTAAGCAGTTACCTGCTTTGATCTCGGCGTGCGGGCCGTTCATGATCTTCATACCGTCCTTCAGTCCTTCCGGAGCCAGGATGTATGCCTTCTCGCCGTCTGCGTAGCAGATCAGTGCGATGTTTGCAGTACGGTTCGGATCATACTCGATGCCTACTACCTTTGCAGGTACATCATCCTTATTTCTCTTGAAATCGATGATTCTGTACTTCTGACGGTTGCCGCCACCGTGATGACGTACCGTGATCTTACCCTGATTGTTACGTCCAGCTGTCTTAGCTTTCTTTGCTAACAGGCTCTTCTCCGGAGTTGTCTTTGTGATCTCGGAAAAATCGGAGCCCGTCATATTTCTTCTGGACGGTGTGTATGGGTTATACTTCTTGATTCCCATTTTTCATTTCTCCTTTACTCGTTTAATGTCACACTTTTCTGTGTATAGGCGAACTGCTTTTTATTTACAGTCCTGCAAAGATCTCGATGTCCTTGCTGTCCTCAGTCAGCTGAACGATCGCCTTCTTGGTCTTTGCTGTCTTACCGATCACCAGACCGCGGCGTTTGCTCTTGCCATCCATATTGATGGTGTTGACCTTTGCCACCTTAGCGCCTTCGAACATTTTCTCAACCGCTTCTTTGATCTGGGTCTTGTTTGCTTCCGGATGAACCAGGAAGGTATATTTCTTCAGTCCCATACCATCCATGCTCTTCTCGGTTACGAGCGGCTTCTGGATGACGTCATAATACATGATACTTGCCATTATGCATACACCTCCTCGATGGTCGCAACCGCTGCCTTTGTCAGGACTACGGTGCCTGCGTTCATCACATCATATACGTTGATGGTGCTTGTCAGCGCTGTCTTTGCATCCGGAATGTTTCTTGCGGAAAGGATCACATTGTCATCCTTCTCATTCAGAACTACCAGAGCCTTGTCAGCCTTGATGTTCTTCAGGACTTCAGCAAAACGCTTTGTCTTGATCTCATCAAACTTCAGTTCATCAACTACGATCAGCTTCTGATCTGCAACCTTAATGCTCAGCGCGCTCTTCAGAGCAGCTCTCTTTTCTTTCTTGTTGATCTTGAAAGAGTAGTCACGCGGTACGGGTGCGAATACGACACCGCCGCCCTTCCACTGCGGAGCACGGATGGAACCCTGTCTTGCGTGTCCTGTGCCCTTCTGTCTCCAAGGCTTGCGTCCGCCGCCGGATACCTCCGAGCGTGTCTTAGCCTTCTGTGTTCCCTGTCTGTTATTTGCAAGCTGCTGCACTACTGCCAGGTGTACCAGGTGCTCATTTACCTCTACACCGAAGATCTCATCGCTTAAGTCGATCGTGCCAACTTCCTTGCCTTCCATGTTTACAACAGATACTTTAGCCATTGTAAGTGCATCCTCCTTTCGCTTAAGCTTCTACCTTAGTGGTCTCTTTGATGGTGATCAGAGCTTTCTTCGCGCCCGGAACCGCGCCCTTTACCAGGAGCAGGTTCTTCTCAGCATCCACACGAACCACCTCAAGATTTCTTACTGTTACCTGAACGGAACCCATATGTCCCGGCATTCTCTTGCCCTTGAATACTCTGGAAGGGGAAGAGCAAGCGCCGTTGGAACCAGCGTGGCGATGGTATTTGGAACCGTGTGCCATAGGTCCTCTGGACTGTCCGTGACGTTTGATCGCGCCCTGGAAACCTTTACCTTTGGTAATAGCCGTTGCGTCGATCTTGTCGCCCTCTGCAAAGATGTCAGCCTTGATCTCCTGAGCCAAAGCATATTCATCTGCATTTTCAAAACGGAACTCACGCAGATATCTCTTCGCGCTTACACCAGCTTTTTTGAAGTGACCCTGCTGAGCCTTGTTCACGCCGTGGCGATGAGCTACTTCCTTCTTGCCGGCCTTGTCCTTGTTGACGATACGCTCTTTCTTCTCGCCGAAGCCTACCTGTACAGCGCTGTAGCCATCATTCTCTACAGTCTTTACCTGAGTGACCACGCAAGGGCCAGCTTCCAGAACTGTTACAGGAACCAGCGTTCCGTCCTCTTTGAAGATCTGCGTCATGCCGATCTTAGTTGCCAAGATTGCTTTCTTCATACATTTGCCTCCTTTTGATCTACTAAAGCGGTACGACTGTGCGTACATAAAGTTAGTAGAGGTTTTTATTTACCGTAACCGCTTTGGGCAGTTACCTGGTTTACTGCATTTTGACGTCTACGTGAACGCCGGCAGGAAGATCCAGTTTCTGCATTGCTTCCACGATCTTTGCTGACGGATTGTGGATGTCGATCAGACGCTTATGTGTGCGCTGTTCGAACTGCTCTCTGGAATCTTTGTACTTATGTACTGCACGAAGGATGGTTACGACTTCCTTCTTTGTCGGAAGGGGTACCGGACCGCTCACTGCTGCACCGCTCTTCTTTGCGGTATCGATGATCTTCTGTGCAGAAGCATCTACCAGCTTGTGGTCATACGCCTTCAGTGTTACTCTCATTTTCTGTCCTGCTGCCATAAAAAAAGTCTCCTCTCATTTAATTACTACAAGCGGCGACTGTACACTCTCCCGTGTGTGTCATGCTTTTCCTTTTAAAAAACCCTGTGTTCAAAAGACATCAGGGCTGCACAAACAAACACGTCGTTTCTGTGATCTCTTAATTTATTAAGTACACAGACTGTTTTTCGTACAGTGACTTGTTGTCAGATGAATTGACATTCGCTCCACGGAAAACCCGCACGCCCTGATTTTGAGCTTTGCGGCAACCTCACGCTTCACAGCTATCAATGTCACAGCAATGGTGATTATACTATAGCTATTTTTCGATTGCAAGCATTTTTTACAAAATTTTGCAATTTTTTTCTGTAATATTTTTATATCTCTCTGATTGGTCCACTTATGTAAACTAAATCAGCATTTCTTCTATATGATCATCACCCTGAACGCATTCTGGCACGTTGTAAAATCATATTGCCAAACGCCGGAGCATATTGTACCATAGGGTAAGTAATTTACGCAAGTCAGTAATGATTTTCTACTATATTATATAGAAGTATTGGAGATTGATATGTGGGTAGCCGAGAACTGGAAAGATTATGAAGTATTGGACTGCACCGGCGGTGAGAAACTGGAACGCTGGGGGGATTATATCCTGGTCCGCCCGGATCCCCAGGTGATCTGGGATACCGGTCACGAGCATCCTTCATGGAAGAAAAAGAACGGTCACTATCACCGCAGTGCCAAAGGCGGCGGTGAATGGGAATTCTTCAGTCTCCCGAAGGAATGGACCATCTCCTACTCCCTGCCCACAGAGCATACATTAACGTTTCACCTGAAACCTTTTGCTTTCAAACACACCGGCATTTTCCCGGAACAGGCCGTCAACTGGGACTGGATGAGCAGCCTCGTTGCCGAGCAGGTATCCTTAGGCCGCAGCATCAAGGTACTTAATCTTTTTGCCTATACCGGTGGTGCTACTGCTGCCCTGGCCGCATCCGGCGCCCAGGTCACCCACGTGGATGCCGCAAAAGGTATGGTGAACTGGGCAAAAGAAAACGCTGCCGCATCCCAGGTGCCTAAGGAGAATACCCGCTGGATCGTAGATGACTGTGCCAAGTTTGTTGAGCGGGAACTCCGACGCGGCAACCGCTATGACGGCATCCTGATGGATCCGCCCTCCTACGGCCGCGGACCAAAAGGCGAGATCTGGAAGATTGAAGACGCTGTCTGGCCGCTGGTCAAGCAGGCTGCGCAGCTGCTCTCCGACCGCCCGCTTTTCTTCTTAATTAATTCCTACACTACCGGTCTGCAGCCGGCAGTCCTGACTTATATGCTGAATTTCGCCATCGGCACCATCTACGGCGGCAAGGTGGAGAGCAGCGAGATTGGCCTCCCCGTGGGCGACACCGGGCTTGTCCTGCCCTGCGGCGCATCCGGCCGCTGGACGCCCTAAAGAACTGCTACACTGTATCCGAAATATATAATGTAACTATAATCTCACAGGGCCAGACTATGAACGTAACGGAACTTTCTTCCAATTTATATCACCGCGCCGGGATCAGCAGCACCGATATCCTGAACCTGCGCAGTACCCGCCGGAGCGACCGCCCGGCTTCTTTGGGTGTCGATCGTTCCGAAGGCCCGCAATTCTCGGAAGTCCTGGCCGCACTGACCGAAAAGCACCAGCCGCAGGCAGCACAAACCATCACGGAAGACACCGAACCGGCAACGGCCGAAACAGCCGCACTTTCTGCAAAAGAAGCCCGCAGTCTCCTGCGCGATGCACTCAATGCAGATACCCTCCCCGATGAACTGGTCAAAGCCCTGACAGACGATAGCGGCGAGATTTCCGACCAATTATTGGATCTGATCTTTCAGGAAGACGAAGAGGACGCGCTCACCGACGCATTTGCCAATCCGTCTTCCACGGATACCTTAAACCGCATTCTCACGGACCAGAGAGAAGCCCAATCGTATCTTACCACACAGTCCGGCCGCGACCTGATGGTTGCCCTCGCGCAGAATTCCATCTCAAGCATCATCGCAAACACCTAAAAAGCCCCGTTCCTGCCAAGCGCAAAAACGAGGCTTTCCTTATGATATGCATATACAGCTATGCCAGTTCTTCCCCATCGATCCTGATCCGGTACGCGATCAGCTTTGCGAGAAAATACAGCAGCGCGCATTCCCCTTCCTGCCAGATCCGGTGGCTCTTGGGCTCTGCACAGACCAGATATCCCTCTGTTTCTGCATCCAGAGCAACCCTCACTACCAGCAGCGTCTCTATCCCGCGCCGTTTCAAAACGCCGTAAAATACCGGACTTCTCTGTTCAATATCCGCCAGAATGCTGGTGCTGAACATATCATCGTTTGTCACATCGGAAATATCATCCACCGGCGTCTGCAGTGTAAAATCCTTGACCGCCCGGAATATTTTGTCCTTTCCGACATAAAACAGATCCGTGATGTTTAATTCTTCCATCAGCAGCGGCAGCACGGAATGCAGCTTATTCTTCAGCCCCGGCACCATTTCAAACTGCCGCACCAGACTCTGCATGCTGTTGTTGATCCCGTTCTTACGTAGCTTGCTGATCTCGATATCCTTATGCTTTTCCTCGACATAGATGATATAGCAGTTGCGCCCCTTGGTCTTGCCGCGGTACAGCACCTTATCCATAATGGAAAAGAGACTGTCATAATCCTTCGCATCCGCCGGATAGGACGCGCAGCCCAAGGTTCCCGTGATAAATGGACTGCATGTAGCCAGCTCGATATTCTTGCGGAGCACCACACCTTCCTCATAAAGCGCCAGAAGATACTGCTTCTTTTCATCGTACTCCAGATCCCGCAGATTGATGATCAGCAGTTCGTCACCGCCAAACCGTCCGACGATGCCGAAACCATCCATAAAATCGATCAGCCCGGCAGCAACCGCCATCAACACACCGTCCCCCGCCTTATGTCCGTAGGTATCATTGATAAACTTGAAATTGTCCAGATCCAGCATCGCATAAGTGAACGGCGTGTCGGATTCGATCAGATATTTGGCAAAGCCCAGGATATACGGGCGCGATACGATCCCGGTCAAAGGATCCAGAAGAAACTCCTTTGCGGTCGTCTTCAGCTCATTTTCAAAATATGGAAATTTCCTGAGTTGTTCTTCTGAATACATAGCAGCCCCCATTGGAAAACAATAACCCAAATATATTATATCACTATCGCCGGAATACTACAACGGGGTATCCCTGCTCCGGATCGCTCTATCTCCGGTGTTCCTTCCTGCCCTTTTTCCCTGATCTGGCTTTTTTCTCCTTCTTCACATTCTTCCGGTCCCATTTGTGCAGACACTGCAGCAGCATGCCTGTGCCGGCCAGTACCGCCAATGCAATATTATAGGTCTTCGGCTCCACATCATAAAACCGGTCTGCCATGCTCATCACCAGCATCGCCCCGCTGGCCGCCGTAAACAGGATAATGATATAGTCACCAAGGAGCAGCGCCAGCACACCGATCACCACGCCGGCCAGAAACGCGATCAAAAACCCCTTTTCCAGAAGCTGCAGTGCACTCTTCAGTTCATTCAGCACCAATGCCGTCTGCTCTCCGATCACGATCTTTGCTGCCGCGGAAAGGTCCCCCTTTTCTTTCACCTGCTCCACCCACAGCCGCAGGAGCGTATCCGCGTCCGGGATCGCTGCCACACTCTCCCGCACCATCGCGTACGCGCGTTTCAGAAACCACAGCGAAACTGCTCCAAAGGTACATAGGGAACCGGCGATGTATAAAGCCACCTTGTACTTCCACACCCCGACTATGCCGAAGAGCAGCGCCGGGATCCCGGCCAGATAATACAGATCTGTATGTCCCGTCACATCCAGCACCGCGATGCCGAGCAGTCCGCCAAGCAGCGCGCAGACCGCAAACTGAACGCCTTTAAAGACATAAAGACCTGCAAATAAAAGCAGAAGCCCGGCGATCAGATACACCACGATCGTCGGGGACTCTGCCACTACTTCTTTGATATGCTGCAGATAGGTACCGATCTCCATTATAAATACTCCAGCAATCCTTCCAGCCCCTGTTCTTCATATACTTCCCGGTAAAACTCCACTTCTCCCGAGATCAGTCCGTCGATCACACGCATCCCCAAGAGTTCTACCGGCGCCTGATCGTCCGTCATGATATGCTCCCCGCCTTCATAGGCGGTCAGCAGTTTTCCTACATTTCCCATCATACGGTGCAGATCCGATGCTTCTTCTGTTTCCACACCTTCCGAAAACCGTGTCATGATCTCCGGATCCGCCGCCGCAAACAATTCCCGGTTCGTCGATCCCTGCACATCCGCGGTATATACCACCGGAAATACCGAAGCGATGGTATCCGACAGATATTCCGTGATGTTTCCGGCCTCACTGCTGCGCATATTCATATTAACGACCATCACGCCGTCCTCTTTCAGATGCTCCTTCACCTGCGTAAAGAATTCCACCGAAGACATCTGAAACGGGATCGTGATATCCTGATATGCATCCACCATGATCAGATCGTACCTGCCGTCATCTGCATTCAGATATGCCCGACCGTCATAGGTGATCACCGGCACTTCTTCCGGCAGTTCAAAATATTCCCGCGCCAGTGCCGTGATCTTCTCATCGATCTCCACGCCGGTGATATCCATATTGCCGAAATACCGGCGGCACTGTGTCGCATAGGTTCCGGTACCCATTCCGAGGATCAGCACATCCAGATGATCCTTCTCTTTCACGCCGGCCATATACGCCGCTGCCATTGCATAATCATAGTACATCCCCGTCAGTTCCTTCTCCTTGCGGTACACCGACTGCACCCCGAAAAGCACGTTCGTGGAAAGTGCCACCTGCCGCTCATTCTCATACACCTGCAGATAGTTGTATACGGATTCTCCCTCGTAAGTCAGATTTTTCTGCCAGAAAGCAAAGCTGCTGTCGTGTCCGAAGATACATGCCAGCAGAAACAGGACCGCCCCCACCGGCAGTTTCTTCACAAACACTTTGGAAGTGGCAAAATACACGATCGCCAGAACAAGCAGGATCCCTGCAAAGATCAGAAACGTAACGGCTGTTCCCACTGCCGGGATGGAGATAAAGGTCGGAACAAAGGTGCCGATGATCGAGCCCACGGTATTGAATGCATTCAGGTTGCCGACCGTCCGCCCTTCCTCCGCGGTTTTTTCCCCTTCCTGCCGTTCCGATACCAGAAGACAGTATTTCACCAGTGAAGGCGTCACCGTCCCCAGCAGAAACAGCGGAAATACAAACACAACCATACAGGCAGCGAAGGCCGCGATGATCAGAAAATTGTGACTCACCGTAAAGATCATAGCCGCCGCGATCCCCATGATGATATACTTCCCTGCCACCGGGATCAGCGCGATCCAGATTGCCGCAATGATGATCCGTCCGTACAGTTTGTCCGGATCCGGATCCTTGTCCGCGCTCCGTCCGCCATAGACATTCCCCAGCGCCATCGCGATCATGATCGTCCCGATGATGATGGTCCATACGATCTGTGACGAAGAAAAATACGGTGCCAGAAGACGGCTTGCGCCCAGTTCCACCGCCATCACGCTCATTCCTGCAAAAAACTCCGTCAGATACAGATACAGACGGTTCTTTAGTATCGCTCTTTCTTTCAATTCTTCTTACCTCACCTGAAATATACTCAAAAACAGAATAAAAATTCCGTTTATGAGCTGAATAAAACAACTGAAAACACTGCCATTTTACCATAATTACCTTATGTTCACAATATCTTTGCCGCCCGTGCCTACACCTCCTGTTCACAAACTCTTCATTTGACCGCCTTAGCACGCCATGGTATGATGAAAATGTGGAGTTATGTGAAGCCACAAGGGGGTCTGAACAGTTACATTTTCAAATGGATTGTTATGGATAGTATTTACAGCGGATATGAAAAAAAACTATATGACATTGCTATCCGGGTCACCGAACGGATCCGGAACTATGGTGATGCCTATTCGGATAAAACCGGCAAGAAGCTGTTTGAGCACCTTTCCTGGCGTATCAAATCCGAGGAAAGTATGCGTTCCAAATGCCTCGAGGACGGTTTGCCTCTGAATGCCCACAGTGCCCTGAAAGAAGTCCACGATGCCATCGGCATCCGCATCGTCTGCCTGTTTCTCAATGATATCCATGCAAATATCGAAGAACTCCATAGGCTTCCCGGCTGCAGTGTTGTCGAAGAGAAGGATTATATCAGCGCTGCTAAGCCCAACGGCTACCGCAGCTACCATCTGATCCTTTCCGTAGCCGATGACGAACCGGATATAGACGGGAACTATCCCGGCACCTACTTTGCCGAGATCCAGCTGCGCACGATCGCTATGGACACCTGGGCCGCTTTGGAACATGAGATGAAATACAAAAAAGATATCCGTCACCCGGAACTGATCAGTGCCGAATTAAAGCGCTGCGCCGACGAACTGGCCGCATGCGATGTTTCGATGCAGACGATCCGGGACCTGATACGGAGTTAATATACTCTTTTGTTACAGAGGATGCTTTATGAAGATATTGCTTGCCGAAGATGAGATCGATCTTGCCGATGTGGTCAGCGCCATGCTCGCCCACTCCGGCTATACGGTAGACACCGTGACCAACGGCCTGGAAGCCGTAGAAAAGACCAGGACCGATGCTTATGATGCCATTCTGCTGGATGTCATGATGCCGGTCATGGACGGCCTGACTGCGGTAGCTGAGATCCGCAAGACCGGTAATACCACTCCGGTTCTTTTTCTGACGGCAAAAACCGAGGTAAATGACCGCATCGCCGGCCTGGATGCAGGCGCCGATGATTACCTGACCAAACCTTTTGCTATGGGCGAACTGCTGGCAAGAGTCCGCGCAATGACGAGACGCCACGGCCAGTATAGCCCCAGCATCGTGACACTGCAAGATCTGACCCTGGATACTTCCAAATCCGAGCTCACCTGCCGCAATTCCATCAGTCTGGCCGTCCGTGAATCCCGCCTTATGGAGCAGTTTATGAACCACCCCGGGATTGCTTTTTCCACCGAGGACCTGCTGGAAAAATTCTGGAAAAACGAAGACGGCGCCGATGCCGAAGCCGTCTGGATGTATATTTCTTTTCTGCGCAACAAATTACGGGCCGTCGGCTCCACGCTGGTCATCTCCGGTGAATCCGGCGGCGCCTACGTCTTAACCCAGGGGATCACCTCTTAATCCTATATCACTTAAACTGTATCGCAAATGTGATATCCCCGCCTTTATAGCTCACCTGTATCTTGGCCCCGAATTTCTTGCAGATTTCCTGCGCGATCGATAATCCGATGCCAAAACCGCTCTTCTTGCTGTTGTGCGATTCATCTTCCCGGTAAAACCGTTCAAAAAATCTGCGGTAATCCACGCCGGCTCCCGCTGCGTAGGAATTGGTCACAGCCAGCCGCGCGCCTTTCCCGCCCTTTGCCGTCATCGTGATCTTCACCGTCCCGCCGTCATCGCAGTATTTTGCGGCATTATCCAGCAGAATGGATGCCAGCTCCTGCACGCCCCGCTTCTCCGCCTTGACCGTGATCTCCGGCTCAATCTCTTTTTCAAACTGCTTGCCCTGCGACAGTACCACCTGCGCAAAACTGTCCGCCTGTTCCTCCACGATCTCCGAAGCATTCACGTTCGAAAGCACCACTTCATCCTTCTCATCCAGCTTGGAAAGCGTCACCAGTTCCGATACAAGTGCGTTCATACGCTGCACCTGCCGCATGGTGGATTCCGTCCACTTATTTTTGCCGCCCAGCATCTCCGTCATTTCCGTATTCGCTGAGATCACCGCAAGCGGTGTTTTCAATTCGTGGCTCGCATTAGTAATGAACTGCTTCTGTTTTTCCGAGTTGCGGATAAACGGATTCACCACATGCTTGGATAAAAAGATCAGGATCAGACTGAAGAACAGCAGGATCACCAGCGATACCACCAACAGATAATGCAGAACCTGCCGCAAAAGCCACAATCTGGAAGTGCAGTCTACAAACACATAGAGCCGCTCCCCCATCGGCCGTATCTTGGATTTATAATAGAATATGCTGCCGTTATAAGTGATCCGGCCTTTCGTATCCCCGTTTGCCAGCAGCCGCTCCGTGATCTCTCCCGCCTGATCATCATCCACGGAGACCACCCATTGCGTATTGGCATAGACCTCATGCCCGTCGCCATCCAGGATCACCGAAAAGAAACGGGTTTCATACTGCTGCTCCTGTGTGACCACCAGCCGCCCCGCCGCCTCAAATTCCATGCGCACTTCCGGCATCTCGCCTTCATTACGCAGGAGCGCATCGATGATCATATTGATCTGCGCCTCAAAGGTTTCCGCAGCCATATAATACCCGATCACCATGATCATCGCCAGCGCCAGCATCAGAGCCAGCGTAGCAGCCGCAACAAATTGTGCCCGCAAGCGGTTTAACATATCTTAAGCCTCCCACTCCCTGACCAGCTGTTTCAGGATCTCAATGGTTGAAAGCATATCTTCCACACACAGATACTCATGCTTTCCATGAAAATTGCCGCCGCCGGTGCACAGATTCGGACAGGGCAGCCCCATAAAGGTCAGCCTTGCGCCGTCTGTCCCGCCGCGTACCGGCTCGATCTGTACTTCCACACCGCATTTTTCCATCGCGGCCCGTGCCTTTTCCATCACATCCGGGTGCGCATCCAGCCGCCCTTTCATATTGTAATACTGGTCATTCAGATCGAGATGCAGCGTACCTTCCCCGTACTTTGCATTGACCGTATCCACGGCCTGCCGGAACAACGTCTTCTTCTCTTCAAACTTCTGATCATCGTGATCCCGGATGATGTATTCCGAAGATGCGCGCTCCACATCGCCTTTCATATCCGTCAGATGAAAGAAGCCTTCCCGGTCCCTGGTATGCTCCGGCCGCTCCTTCTCCGGCAGCAGCGCATGCAGATCCATCAGCACCTGCAGCGCATTGATCATTCTCCCGTATGCATCCCCGGGATGCACGCTCCTGCCCTGCGCCGTCAGTTTTGCGCCTGCCGCATTAAAATTCTCTCCGGACAGTTCTCCCAGCCGCCCGCCATCCACGGTATAGGCATAATGCGCTCCGAAATTCTGTACATTGAAGTAGTCCACGCCCCGGCCGGTTTCCTCATCTGCGGTAAAGGCGATACAGATCGTCCCGTGTTTTTCTTCCGGATGCGCACAGAAATAGGATGCCATTTCCATGATCTCCGTCACCCCGGCCTTGTCATCCGCTCCCAGCAGCGTCGTTCCGTCCGTTACCACCAGCGTCTTTCCCACCAGTTCCTTCATCTCCGGAAAGTCTTCCATTCTTGTCACGATCCCGGCTTCTTCATTCAGCACGATATCCTTCCCGTCAAAACCTTCGATCACTCGCGGCCGGATATTCTTCCCGCTCATCGCCTCCGAGGTATCCACGTGCGCGATAAACCCGATGGCCGGGATCGTACGCTCCGGACAGTTCGACGGGATTGCTGCATACACATAGCCATACTTCTCATCCTGCCGCACATCCGCAACGCCCATCTCCCGCAGCTGCTTCTTCAGATGATCCAGCAGCACTCTCTGCCCCGGTGTACTGGGATACTCTTCCACTCCGCTGTCCGACTTCGTATCAAAACTCACATATTCCAAAAATCTTTCTAACGCTGTCATATATTCTCCATACACAAAAGGGCAGCATACCACCTGCTGCCCCAAATAACCGTTTCTCTTAGTTTTTCTTATAACCGGATACCGCCGGTACGCGCCATACTCTGCTCCACTTCCACCTTCAGGATCATACTCATCGGGAAGATCAGCTTCACCGGCGTACGCATGCCTTCCATACTGTCCACGGTAATGGTGAGCGCGCCTTCCGCGATCGCGTGCTTTCCCTGGAAAACAACATACTGCATACCGCTCTCCGGATCCTGCTGCAGTTCCCCGTACCGGTGCAGATAGGTCAGAAAAGCCGGATCACTGCTGACATTCGCAAACAATACTTTGATCAGTTCCATAATCTTGATCTCCTTTATAAAAAAGTTAGTTTCTGTTGCAAATATATTAATATTGTACCAAATCCTGCCGGAAAAGTCTATTTTTTTAAGCAGACTTCTCCATAGTTTTTACAAATAATGCAAAGCTTCCGCTGCCGCAGTTAACGGCAATGACCGGAGAAGCCTGATAGTAGTATACCTGTTCAAAATGCATATGCTTCTCTACTTCCGTACGGATCCATTCCCGCTCACGGCTGTTCAGCCCCACATAGGTGATCACCAGCCGCTCCGGATCAATGGTATGCGGATACCGCAGCACATCTTTGATATAGTTGACCCAGGCCCGCTCTCTTGTACCGAAGTAGACCTTTTTTACTCCAAGCTTTCCGTTTTTCATTACCAGCACCGGTCTGGCCATGATCGCACGGGTAAGGTCGGCAATCTTCCGGCTGACCTGCCCTGCCCTGGCCAGGAAATCCAGATTATCCACGATAAAACTGGAACGCACCAGATCCTTCGAGTTCTCCAACGCCTCCGCGATCTCCTTCGGGCTCATTCCCATCGCCGCATACCTGCACGCATCCAGCACCACCAACCCCTGCCCGCTGGACAGCTGCCCGGTATCGATCACTGTCACATTGTCAAAAGCTTTTGCCGCCTCTTTTGCTGCCAGGCAGCCACTGTTCGCCAGCTTCGAGGAGATCGAGATATGGATCACGTTGTTTGCAGCAGCAAGCTGTTTTGCAAAGAAGCTTTCCAATTCTGCCACACCGGCTCCTTCTACGCTGACTTTGCATTCTTCATCCTCCATATAATGCAGAAGCCCCGATGTCTCGATCTCGATGCCATCCTTAAAGTTTCCTTCCTCTGTGCAGACCATATGCGGTATCACGGCGATGCCGTGTTCCTTCAGCAGTTCCTCCGGCAGGTCTGCCACGCTCTCCGTTGTGATCGCTACCGCTTTACGCTGCTGTGTTGCATTCATCCAGGAGATCGTCTCCTTGAGGATCTCTTCCTCCTCGCCGGTCACGATCGTCAGCTCCTTCGGCAGCAGGCAGTACAGTTCCTTTTCCAGCAGATCCCCGCTGATCGGTTTGACCAGATGCCCGTCAAAACCTTCCTTCTTATAGATCGTCCGGTTTTCTTCCCCGGCATTCGCGGTCAGCGCCACCACCTTGGAGTCCTTGCAGAGACCGCCGACCTGGGCGCGTATCGCACGCAGGCATTCGATCCCGTCCATCTCCGGCATCAGATGATCCATAAAGATCACGTGATAATGCGTATTCAGGGTTTTCTTCAGTGCCTCGGCTCCGGAAGATACCGTATCCGTCTGCACTTTCGTCTCGCGCAGGAGTTTTTCCGTCACCAGCAGATTCGACGCATTGTCATCCACTACCAGCACCCTTGCCTCCGGCGCCTCATAAAGCACACGGTGTTTCTGCTTAAACGCTTCCGCCTTCCGCCGCTCGATATGCACTTCCCCGATGGGATCATCTGCAACGGCGCGCTGGGGGATCTCGATGATAAAAGTCGATCCCTTGGTGTATACGCTGTTGACCGTGATCTTTCCACCCATCAGATCCACCAGTTCCTTCACAATGGACAGCCCCAGTCCGGTGCCTTCGATGTAGCGGTTCTGTTCTTCATCCCCCCGCCGGAATGCCGTAAAGAGATAAGGAATGCTTTCCTTTTTGATGCCGATGCCGGTATCCGTTACGGTATAGATGATGTTGGTCATCCCATCCGCCGTCTCCCCGCGCTGCAGCGATAAGGTCACCGATCCTTCTTTGGTATACTTAATGGCATTGTTCAGGACATTGACCAGGATCTGCTTGATGCGCATCTCATCGCCGATGAGTTCTGCCGGGATCTCCGGTGATACATTAACGTGAAATTCCAGCTGCTTTTCTTTTGCCCGCAGCCACAGCATCCCCACCAGTTCGGACAGCATATTTCCCGGATGATACGGCGCATAAGAAAGTTCCATCTTCCCGGAAGACAGTTTGGACATATCCAGGATATCGTTGATCAGATGCAAAAGCATCTTCCCGGCCGACTGGATGTTCTGCGCATCTTCCGCCACCTCGTCGCTGATATCCTCGCGCAGGATCATCTCATTGAGCCCGATGATGGTATTGATCGGCGTACGGATCTCGTGGCTCATACTGGAGAAAAAGCG
>JAFWRC010000132.1 GCA_017508825.1 Lachnospiraceae bacterium | reverse complement strand
TCTTTTTTACTGTATTCCGGAACGATATCACTCAGCTTCCCGTATATATCAGAAGTCGTATGTAGCAGATGACAGATCTCTTCCGGAAACCAATGCTGCAGTTCGTCTCTTCCGCAGACAAATCCACAAGCCCGTTCATATTCGCCAAGCCCTTCCAGGATCTGACGATAAGCATTCAGATCTTCCGCATGTATCTCATCCAATACAAGCATAATATCGATATCGCTCTCCGGGGTCGCTTCGCCCCGAAGATAGCTGCCTTGGAGGCCGACATACACAAGGTGGTCGTCAAACTTTGCCTTCAGTTCTTCCGTTAATCTTTTTGTATATGCTTTGATATCTACCAGGTTATCCATTTTATTCCCCCTTCGCTTTCACCAATTGAAACTCCAGCGGCTGGCCGTCGTTGCTGTCGTTACAGATCCAAACCAGAAACTTTCCGGGCTCGCTCGCCCATTTTTCTCCTGCCGTCCAGAAACGCAGCATTTCTTCTTTGATCGTAAACGATACCGTTTCTTCTGTCCCGGGATCCAGTGTGATCTTTTTGAAATCGGCCAGTTCCCGGACCGGACGCACGCGGCTTCCCGTAACATCACGGATATAAAGCTGTACTGTCACGCCGCCTCTCCTATCTCCGGTATTTCGTACGGTTATGGAAGCCGTGATCGTCTCCGCATCCGTCATCTTCTGCGCACTCAGCTTCGGATCAGAATACGCAAAGTCCGTATAGGAAAGTCCGTACCCGAATGGATAAAGCGCTCCGTTCTCACAGTCCAGGTATCTGGATGTGTATTCAAAAGGCCCATTCACAGGTTTTGGGCGCCCCGTGGGATAGACATCGTAATGCAGCGGTTCCTGCCCTACGGTATACGGAAAACTTACCGGCAACCTTCCGGAAGGCGCGCACTTTCCTGTCAAAATATCCATCACACCGTGTCCGCCTTCGGTTCCCGGCAGCCAGCAGATCATCAATGCATCCGACAAGTCCCGCACTTCTTCCAGTTCCAGCGGCCTTCCCGTAAAAATGAGCGTGACGATCTTCTTTCCTGTTTTCCTAATCGCACGTAGCAGATCACGCTGTACCGCAGGTAATTTCAGGCTCGCCTTGCTCGTTGCTTCCCCGGACTGGGTACTGTCCTCTCCAAGGCACAGAACTACCGTATCTGCCCATTCTGCCGTCCGGACTGCTTCCGCCAGAAGTCTGTCATTTTCCTGCTGCCAGTTTTCTACATGGCAGATGCCTCTCGCAGTCACGGCATCCTGATCCATCATCGTGCATCCCGCAGCCACTTTTCTGTTTTCCGGCGCATAGATTTCCGAAGCCGCTTCCCATACCGTTACCGTATTCTCATCCTCCCCGGAAAACGCCCACGCACTCTGAAGCCGTTTGGTATCCGCAAACGGACCAATGAAAGCAATCTTATCTTTTCGAAGCGGCAGCGTCTTATCCTTATTTTCCAGGAGCACCAGGCTGGCGGCCACTGCCTCTCTTGCCAGCTGCCTGCCTTCCTCCGTGATCACCGGACCAGTCTCTGCATTGCATCCCCGGTAGGGATCTTCAAAAAGGCCCAGGTCATTTTTCATATTCAGAACCCGCAGAACCGCTGCATCCAGCATCTCCACAGATACTGCCCCGGTGTTTACCAGTTCCTCGAGATGTGTGCTGTAGCAGCCGGAACACATATCGATATCCACGCCTGCCAGCATTCCCTTGAGCGCTGCATCCTTCATATCCTCGGCATAGCCGTGATTGATCATTTCTCCTACCGCGCCCCAGTCCGAGATCAGGACGCCCTGAAAGCCAAACTCTTCCCTTAAGATCTTTTTCATCAGGAAGGTACTTCCGGTAGCAGGAATGCCGTTGATGCTGTTAAAGGAAGTCATGACCATCGCGGGATCCTTCTTTATGGCTTCGCCGTAGGACCGAAGATAATGTTCCCTGAGCGTATGCTCGGAAAGTTCGGTATTGTTGTAATCCCTACCGCCTTCCGCTGCGCCGTATGCCGCAAAATGCTTGACACAGGCTGCGATATGCTCCGGATCCTTTCGGTCCTTTCCCTGATAGCCTTCCACCATCGCTGCGGCCATACGCGAATTCAGGAGTTTGTCTTCCCCGGTGGATTCCATGATCCTGCCCCACCTTGCATCCCTGCATAGATCCGCCATAGGTGAAAAGGTTGCATGAACGCCGTCAGCCGCTGCTTCCCGCGCCTGCATTTCCGCCCCTTTCCTTACCGCTTCCGGATCAAAAGCTGCTCCCTGTCCCAGCGGGCATGGCAGAACCGTCTTATGTCCGTGGATCACGTCCAGCATAAACATCAGCGGGATATGATGCGGGTGCTCCTTCATATACTGCTCCTGAATCTTGCGGAGCCTTTTTGCGCCCCATATCCCCAGAGTACTGCCGGCAAGCCTTTTCACATTGTCTTTGACCTGCCCTCGCTCCACACCGGTGATCTCCGCATCCGCCTCATATTCCGAGCCCGGGATCTGCACCAGCTGCATCACCTTTTCTTCGATTGTCATATCCTTTAATAAGGCTTCTAACGCTTTCTTATCCATATAACCCCTCCGCTATTTTCAACTAGCCATAGGGACGGTTCTGTGGCTCATTTTGAGCCGGAGAACCGTCCCCAGTGGCTCATACCCGATTGTTTCCCGGTATCAGAAGCCGGATATCCGGATCCTCCCAATTCATGGACGATTCCACCCCTTTCATACAGGCGATGGAAGCCAGTCCATGGACAAGAGCCCATGTTTTGATGAGCCCGATCTCCTGTTCTTTCTCCGTTTGTTCGATCCCGTTTTCCGTCAGATAGTCCTTGTACAGTTTTCTGAGAAGCAGAAACGGCGGGTAGTCCTCTTCGT
>JAFWRC010000131.1 GCA_017508825.1 Lachnospiraceae bacterium | reverse complement strand
TATCCAGTTCGTTCTGCGTCGGAGCAGCTGCTTCCGTCGGGGTTTCGCCGCTGTTGCCGTTGTCAACCGGGGTAGCCGGGGTAGCCGGGGTCTCACCGCATGCTGCAAGGGTGCCCATTGCCATGATCGCTGCCATGCTGAGTGCCATCAATCTCTTTTTCATGTTGCTTCATACCTCCCAATTTGGTTGTGTGTCGAATGGCCCTTTTGCCACTCGCAAGATGGATTTTAACATGGCAAAATTCATTATTCAAGGCAATTTCTTATTTATTCACGTTTCCAAATTAATTTTGTGAAACACTAACAATGTAAGCGCTTCCGTTTTCATCATCTTCACAAACAGTTCATTTTTTATTCATAATCTTGTATACTAGTTCACAAGATTGTCGAAAAATTCCATAAAATCGATAATCTGACCTACTCCTATCTATAATTTGTCGGGTTATTGTATGGACATCTGGTATAATTCCTTATAGCACGCATTATAAATTGTTTCACAGGCGTGCTGACACTTTTTCTTGTATTTTTGACCCTGTTATTGTAAAATTTTAAGTATAAGAAACAGGTCCCGGCATATATGCCCGGACAAGGAGAGAGATTCCATGCAGGAAGCCAGTTTTACCCGACTTAATCACAAATACATCGCAGGAATGCGGCCGATCCTTCGAAAGCATGCTCTGTACTCCGATACCACTGCAAATTATGTATCACCGGCGCAGCCGTCCGGCTTCGATCAGGTACAGATCCGCTTCCGTACCCACATCAACAATGTAGATAAAGTAATTCTCGTAAACGGTCCGGAAAAGCTCACAATGGAAAAGACCGACCGGGATGAGCTTTTTGATTATTATTCCAGCAAGGTCCAGCTGGAGAACGAACCCTTCTCCTACTATTTTGAGATACATACCGGAAATGTTTCCGTGTTCTTCGATACACGCGGCGTAGTCCGCACCCCCGACGAACACTTCAAATTCCGCATCATCCCCGGTTTTCAGATACCTGCCTGGGCGGAAGGCGCCGTTATGTACCAGATCTTTGTCGACCGTTTCTGCAACGGGGATACTTCCAATGACGTGGAAACCGATGAATACAGCTATATCGGCGAACATACGTTAAAAGTAGACGACTGGGATAAGTATCCCGCTGCCATGGGCGTACGCGAGTTTTACGGCGGCGACCTGCAGGGGGTTCTGGACAAGATGAGTTATCTGGAGAAACTCGGCATCGAAGTGATCTACTTCAATCCCCTGTTTGTTTCTCCTTCCAATCATAAATATGATATTCAGGATTATGATTATATCGATCCGCATTTCGGACGTATCGTCAATGACAGCGGCGAACTGCTGTCCCCGGGCGATCAGGAGAATACACATGCATCCCGCTACATCAACCGTGTGACAAATCTTGAGAATCTGGAAGCCTCTAACGAACTCTTTGCGAAAGTGGTCGCCGAAGCGCACCGCCGCGGTATCCGGGTGATCCTGGACGGTGTTTTCAACCACTGCGGTTCCTTTAATAAATGGCTGGACCGTGAACGGATCTACGAAAACGCCGACGGCTATGCCAAGGGCGCTTATGTAGATGAAAACAGCCCGTATCACGATTTCTTTTTTTTCCATGACCGTCACAAATGGCCCTACAACGGCACCTACGACGGCTGGTGGGGACACGATACCCTGCCGAAACTGAATTATGAAGATTCCAAGGCATTGCAGGAGTATATCCTGCGCATCGGCCAGAAATGGGTATCCCCGCCTTACAATGCCGACGGCTGGCGTCTGGACGTAGCCGCCGATCTGGGACATTCCACGGAGTTTAACCATATCTTCTGGCAGAAATTCCGCAAAGCCGTCAAAGCTGCCAATCCGGATGCCATCATCCTGGCGGAGCATTACGGCTCACCTGCTGCCTGGCTGCAGGGAAATGAATGGGATACCGTGATGAACTACGATGCTTTTATGGAACCGCTGACCTGGTTCCTGACCGGTATGCAGAAGCATTCGGATGATTTCAAGGGTGACCAGCTGAATCATACGGAAAACTTCTGGAATGCGATGATGTATCACAATTCCGATATGACGGCGCCTTCCATGTTCTGCGCGATGAATGAGCTGTCCAATCACGATCATTCCCGCTTTCTGACGCGTACCAACCACAAAGTGGGACGTACCGCAACTGCCGGCCCCGCGGCTGCAAATGAAGGGATCAGCACCGCTGTGATGCGCGAAGCCGTACTCTTCCAGTTTACCTGGACCGGCGCTCCCACCATATACTACGGCGATGAAGCCGGCGTATGCGGCTGGACCGATCCGGATAACCGGCGGACTTATCCCTGGGGACACGAAGACCAGGAGATGATCGACTTCCACCGCAAAATGATCCGCATCCGCCGCAACTGTCATGAATTCAAGCATGGCTCGATCAAGGTGTTGGGTAATGACCGCGGTGTGATCGCCTTCGGACGTTTCGACCGGGAAGGACAGTCTGCCGTATTCATCAACAATAACGACGGTCCGGTAACGGAAGAATTCCAGCTCTGGACATTGGGCATCCGCAAAAACGCCACCTTAAAGCAGATCATGCTCACGACGGAAGAAGGCTTTGATGACAGCGGCGAAGAATACTGGCTTGAAAACGGCCGCATCACCATCACTCTGCCGAAGCATTCCGCAATGATCCTGCGGCATGCGGGAGACGGCGGACTGCATTTCTGAAACGATCACAAACACAGATAATCGAACAGCCGCCCGGCCGGGCGGCTGTTTTTACAGTATCTTTTCCAATTTCAAAACTTCAAAACCGTCTGCTTTTCCCTTCAGTTTTATGGTGTCTCCCAGGGAAGTCGTTTCGATCCGGTCCCCCAGGGCATCCGCCACCGCGCGGCTGATATAGACTGTCCCGCCCGGCGCATTTGCTTCCAGACGCGCCGCCGTATTAACGGTATCGCCGATCGCCGTGTAATCCATATGCCGCTCGGCCCCCATATTACCGACGATCGCCGGTCCGAAATGAACACCAACACCGACCCGGAATTCTTCCCCGATCTCTTCCTTCAGTTCATCCGATACTCTGGCTGCGCCATCCACGATCGCCTGTGCCGTCTTGACAGCATTGTACACCGCATCGTCCTGCGGCAGAGGCGCGCCCCAGAATGCCATCATCGCATCGCCGACGAATTTATCCAGCGTTCCTTTGTTTTCTTCCACGCAGCCGCTGGCCATTGTTAAATAATGATTTAAGATATAAACCACCTTTTCCGGTTCGAGCCGTTCGGACATCGTGGTGAAACCGCGCACATCCACAAACAGGACCGCGATATCGCAAAGCTTACCGCCGAGGGATAACGCTCCGGTTCCTTCCTTCAGGATCTCCTGCACGATCTCCGGCGCTACATACCGCTCAAACGTATGCGTGATCTGCTGCCGCTCTCTGGCTGCCTGTATGTAATGTATGACCACGGTGACCAGGTAGATGACCAGCGCTCCTGCAGGCAGCCACAGCGGATGCAGGATGTATCCTGCATCATATACCTTAACGGATATCAGGACCGAAATACCGATCAATGCCCCGCAAAGCGCTGTGGAAGGGATCAGTTTCCAGCGGAAAAACAGGATCCCTGCAGCAAAGCTTACCGCAAACAGCACGATATACTGCAGCCGGTCCGATATTTCACTGGGATAGTTCTGCGCCAGGAACTGCTGGGCTTCGTTTGCCTGAAACTCCACGCCGTACATTGCCTCCGCACGATCGATCGGTGTGAAATATGCATCCTGCAGACCTGCAGCATACGGTCCGATATAAACGATCTTGCCTGCATAATAACTTGGCGGGATCTGCCCTTCCACCAGATCTGCAAAGGACTGGTCATAATAATCGCCGGGCCTGCCGGTAAATGCTACATAAAACTGACCACGCTTATTACTCTGCGGCGGATTGAATTCTTCCCCACGGCTCTCCAGATATTTACGGACCACCTGATACGCCATGGAATAGACTCGCTGCTCCGGCTCAATGTACAAAAGCCCATGGCGCATGATCCCGTCATCATCATACATCGCATTGATATGCCCCTGGGTCGTTACTGCCTTCAGCTCATCATATGGCTCTTCATACTGTACAATGCGGTAATCATCCCACTGCAGAGAACCGTCTGCTGCTTCATACCAGCCGGGATCGTATTTCGCAGCCGTTGCCGTCACCACACAGCCCAGATCCTCTGCCGCCTTTGCCAGATGCGCATCCGCCTCCGGATCGGTCTGCATCGAATACAGCGTATCGATCGCAACCACGGCCGGTTTCTGCTCCGGATCGGAATTCAATGCCTCCAGCGCCCTGGCCATGATATGCCGGTCCCAGGTATTGTACGGTCCCAGTTCTTTCAGCGAATGTTCATCGATGCCGAACAAAAGCACCTCACCGCTCATATACTGCGGTTTCTGGTATAGATGATCCTGCATCCACTGGTCCGGCCAGTCCAACACCCCCAGCATCACCAGGAGAGTGAGTACCAGGGTGATCACAAAGGAATATAAGATTGTACGGATATTACGTTTTTTCATAAACTAAATTACCCTATCGGAGCTACCGGAAATGAAACATAGATCACGTTGTCATAAACCTTATCCAAGCCGTCTGATCCCGTAATGTGCAGTTTCGTCGCATAACTGCCTCCTGACTCTCCCTGAACATCGATATGCCCTTCTCCGGTGCTGCTGTCGATATTGCTGTCGTTGAATTCGATAAGTCCCTCCGTTGACTCAGCTATATTGACATAGTACATTTCGTCAGAATTCAGACCGGACAGTGAAAAATGGATCCGCATCACCTCCGCGCTCCTGCTCTCCTGTGTTCCGACGGTCAATACCGGTGCCGTAGACGCTTCCACTACCGTTACCGTACACGACGCTGACACCGCAGGATCCACTGTCGATGTAACTGTGATCGTGGTCGTTCCTACCGCAACGCCGGTGATGGTAACCACTTTGTCACTATTCGGTCCGGATAGCGTTGCCACAGAAGTATTCGCGATACTCCAGCTTACGCTGTCATCCGCATCCTCAGGATCGATTCCCGAAATCCATACGAAATCCATACCACCCTCGGAGATCGTAAAGGATGACTCATTTAATTCCAGTGATGTCGGTGCTTTGACCGGTGTCAAAACCGTGATGCTGTGCTCTGCCGTTATTGTGCTGTCATCCTTGGATGTCACAGTGATCGTTACCTCGCCTTCGGCCAGCGCAGTAACCATTCCATCATCAACCGTTGCTACCGCAGGATTGCTGCTCGTCCATTCCACTTCCTTGTTGGTCGCATTTGACGGCATCACCGATGCACTAAGGGTAATGGTATCATCCACATAGATCACCTCATCACCGGTAATGGTAATCGATGTTACCGCTACTTTCTGTACCGTCACGGTACAGGTAGCTTTTACGCCGCTGCCATCTTCTGCTTCTGCAGTAACGGTTGCCGTTCCGGCGCTCTTTCCGAAAACAATGCCTTCGCTCACTAACACGACAGATGTGTCACTGCTGGTCCAGCTCAGCTCTTTATTGGCTGCATCTTCCGGCGATACCGTTGCTGTCAGGATCTCTTCCGCTCCTACGTTTAATGTCAACGTGGTTTTATTCAGCGTTATTCCTGTTACGGCTACCGGTTTTACAGTAATTGCACAGGAATCCGTCAGACCGCCGTCCTCTGTCGTCACGGTAATATCTGCCGTCCCCGCTTTCAATGCCGTCACGACACCATCCGTCACCACTGCGACCGTTTCATCACTGCTGCTCCAAGTCACTTCCTTATTGGTAGCATTGTCCGGCAGGATTTTGGGCTCCAAAGTCAGCGTATCTCCAATTTCAAGCGTTTTGCTATTCACATTAAGCGCTATTCCCGTTACTGCCACCGGATTTACCGTTACAGTACAGGTTGCCGTCTTTCCGCCATCCGTTGTTTTAACCGTGATCGTTGCAGTTCCGGTCTTCTTTGCCGTTACTACACCGCCACTCACCGTCGCCACAGCGGTATTGCTGCTGCTCCAGGTCACCGTCTTATCTCCCGCATCATCCGGGGATACCGTCGCTGTCAGGGTTCCTTTCTCTCCCACTTCCAGCGTCAGCTCGTCCTGATCCAGTGTTACGCCCGTTACGGCTACCGGATTTACCGTTACGGTACAGGTCGCTGTCTTTCCGCCATCCGTCGTCTTGACCGTGATCGTTGCCGTTCCGGCCTTCTTCGCCGTTACTACACCGCCACTCACCGTCGCCACAGCGGTATTGCTGCTGCTCCAGGTCACGGTCTTATCGCCCGCATCGTCCGGCGATACTGTCGCTGTCAGGGTTCCTTTCTCTCCCACTTCCAGCGTCAGTTCATCCTGATCCAGTGTTACTCCTGTTACTGCTACCGGATTTACCGTCACGGTACAAGTAGCTTTTACGCCGCTGCCATCTTCTGCTTCCGCAGTAACGGTTGCCGTTCCGGCGCCCTTTCCGAAAACAATGCCTTCACTCACCAGCACGACAGATGTGTCACTGCTGGTCCAGCTCAGCTCTTTATTAGCTGCATCTTCCGGTGTTACCGTTGCCGTCAGGATATCTTCCGCTCCCACATCTAATGTCAACGTGGTCTTATTCAGCGTTATTCCCGTTACCGATACAGGTTTGACTGTTATACTGCAGGTTGCCGTCTTTCCGCCATCTGTAGTTTTAACAGTGATCGTTGCGGTTCCCGCTTTCTTGGCCGTTACTACGCCGTTGTTTACCGTCGCCACAGCCGTATTGCTGCTGCTCCAGGTCACAGTAGTATCTTCCGCATCATCCGGTGATACTGTCGCTGTCAGGCTTCCTTTCTCTCCCACTTCCAGCGTCAGTTCGTCCTGATCCAGCGTTACGCCCGTTACTGCCACCGGTGTAGGGGTCGGCGTTGCCGTCGGAGTCGGAGTAGGAGTCGCTGTCGGCGTTACCGTCGGGGTTGCCGATGGCTTCGCTGTCGGCGTCGGTGTTGCTGACGGTTTCGCCGTCGGTGTTACCGTCGGGGTCGCGGACGGCTTCACGGTCGGACTCGGCTTTGCCGTCGGCTTCACAGTCGGTGTTGCGGAAGGTGACGAATTCTTATGATCATCCCCCTTCGTCGGTGTCGGGGTCGGAGTGATCGTCGGAGTCGGCGTTACTGTCGGGGTTGGCGTTACCGTCGGGGTAGCAGTTGCTGCCGGCGTCGGGGTGGCGGAAGGATCTCCGTTCCCGTTACCACCGTTACCGCTGCCACCACCTTGCTGACCGGCATTTACCGTCGTCGGTGTTGCTGCAGGAGAAGGCTTGCCGCTCCCATTTCCATTTCCATTTCCATCTCCATTTCCGTTTCCGTCTTCTGCTTCTTCTGTCGGTGTAGGAGTCACTGTCGCTGTCGGACTTGGTGTTGCTGTCGGGGTTGCTGTTGCCTCCGGCGTCGACGTTGCTGCCGCCTTCAATTCTTCTCCGCGCACACGGATCTTTTCCGGATCCCACCCGGTCTCTTCGCACACCTTTTCAAACAGGTCTTCATGCCCCGGTTCCAGCAGGAACAGGATCACCGGCGGATCGATCTCCTCTTCTTTTACATCTACCAATCTGAAATCAACGGTTTTTTTCGGATCGTCATCATCAATAAGATACACATATACTTTCTGCCCGGCCTGTACGGTGGTCGTTTTTTCTGCGCCGGTAAACGGATTAAAACCGATGATCTCTACTTCACCGGTCGTCAGTAAAATGCCGTCCTGACCGTCTTTCTGAACAAAAACATAACCGGAGGTACCGCGGATACCTACGATCATCGTGGATGTATGCACCTGGAAGGACTCGTCATCCTCCAGTTTCTTATTCACTTCAAAAAAGAGAGACCCCTCTTGCAGGTTCAGATCCAGTTTCTTTCCATCCTGAACAAACTCAGCCGAACTCAGTTCCTGCAGTGTTACCGCTTTGTTGTCATCCAGGCTGATGGAAGCCAGACTCTCTGCTTCCGTAGAAAGCCGGTCACCGCTGTTCAGCTTCAGGTTGTTCACGATATCCTTCTTTACCCCGCCCGATTCCAGAGTAACGATACCCTCGATCCGCAGCAGGCGCATCGTGGTTGCCGCAACCTTCTTATCTTTCCCAAACAGCAAAACAACAGCGACCACCGCAATGATCACGACCGCTGCTGCCACTCCTCCTATGATCAGCCCCTTCTTTTTTCCCATAATGCCTCCAAAAGGATCTTAGAAAAGGTCCTTTCAAGTTTATATTTCAAACACTTCTCCTGCTTTTGCAAAAGAAGCCCTCGGCTCTGTCAATGCATTTTCCATCTCCCGCAGTTTCGCATCGGAATGCCGCGGATCATGATGCACAAACATGATCCGTTTTGCCCCGCTCTGCTCCAGGACTTTCAATCCTTCCGCAACCGTAGAGTGCCCAAAGCCCTTCATACGGGCATATTCTTCTTCCGTGTATTGGGCATCGTACAAAAGCAGGTCTGTATCATGCGCAAATGCCGCCAGCTCTTTCTGCTTTTCTTCCGTATGCTCATAGTCCGTTGCGTATACCAGCGATCTGCCCTCAAAATCCAGACGGTAGATCGTAGATCCGCCCGGATGGTTGGATTCCATACCGCTCACCTGCACACCGCCGATCTGCATCGGCAGCTTCAGATCATGAAAGATCACTTCGGAAGGATATTTCTCCACACCTACCGGCCACAAAGGCGGCGCCATCAGACGTTCCAGCTGTTCTCTCGCCGAAAGCCCCTCCCGTTCCTGCAGATACAGGTCTAATGTTTTGTCTGAAAGTAATACCGGCGAAAGCGGCAGCCCCAGAATATGATCCATATGCGAATGCGAGAGCAGGATCGACACCTCTGCCGATCCTGTATTCGGCGCACGCAAAAGCCCGCTTCCGGCATCCAGATAAATTGCCTGTCCGTCCGCTTCCACCAGAATGCAGGCTGTTGCACCGCCATACTCGCAAAACTCCGGTCCATCCGTCGGGATGGATCCCCGTACCCCCAATATCGTAATCTTCATGTCTTTATGTCCCTTTCTGTTTGCCAACAAACACCTCATCCGGCCTTCGGCCACCTTCCCCTCAAGGGGAAGGCAAGAAAGGTTTTCTATCCCTCGTATACTACCTTATTGCGCCCGGTTTCCTTTGCCGTGTACAGGCGTCCGTCTGCAACTGCCACGTTATCCTCGATCGATTTTTCCGGATCAAAGGTTGCGCATCCGAAACTCATGGTCAGGTTGATGATGTTGCCCTCCGCGTTGCACGGACTGTTCATCAGTTTCACACGGGCTTCCTCTGCCTTCTGTACCGCCTGTTCCAGAGTGGTATCCGGCATGAGCATGATGAATTCCTCGCCGCCCCAGCGGTATACACCCATATCCTCGCCGGCAAGTGACTCCAGTAATTCCGCAGTAAACGAAAGCACCTCATCACCTGCGTTGTGCCCGTAGGTATCGTTTACACGTTTAAACTTATCGATATCGGAAATAAACATGGAAAGCGGCTTATCACTGTGCAGTACCGCATCGTACTTTCTTGCAAAATCCCCGTAAAAGCCCATACGGTTTTTCAGTCCGGTCAGACGGTCATGCAGCGATGCCTCATGGAACGTCTCCGCCTCCAGCGCGATCCCGCAGATGATGGCTGCCATGGACAGACTGCGCACATCACGTTCCATATCAAAACCGCCTTCCAGCTTGTTGATGATCTGGAATGCGCCGATATACTCACCGTTTACATTCGTGACCGGCATCACGAGAATGGACTTGGTCACATAGCCTGTCTGCTTATCGACATTCCGGTTAAAATCCGGATCGTTGTACGGATCGTTCGTTACGATCACCCGTTTTTCACGCAGCGCCTTGCCCACCAGTCCGGTATCGTCCGGAATGATGATCCGGTCCGTACCGGTCGCAGAGGTTGTCCACAGCTGATGTTTTCTTTTTTCCCATTTCCAGAAACTCGCGCGATCCGCGCCTGCCAGCACTTTGCCAAGCTCCGTCAGATATGTAAAGATCTCGGAATGATCTCTTGTTCTGGCGGTGGACATCCCCGAATAGATCCTGTCGCAGATGTCATAGATGTCTTCCAATACTTTACTGTCGTTTTCCTGCATCCCCAAATACCTCCTCTGAAACTCTGAAAAAATCCATACAAATACGCTATTATTTTATCATACAAACCTCTCGCTCCGCAATGAAAACGAGTGGTTTATACACTTTACTTTTTGTTAAAACGGAACACATTTCCCTTGTCTTCATCACTCATCGAGCGGATGTAATCATGGTATTTCTCCGTGACAAAATCTGCCCTTCCCTCATCGATGATCTTAGCAAACTGTTCCACAGCTTCCTTACGCCGTCCCAGGTGGAACAGGCGCACGCCCTCACGGAAATCCGCTTTGTTCTCTTCCCGTTTCTTGCGTTCAGTTTCCTCCAGGCAGTCCAGGATCTCATACAGGCCGTTCACATCATTAACGCCCGCAACCTGCACCATCCCCAGATAACGGCGGCTGAACATATCCGGATCGGCCATACGGTCCAACGTGTCCTTGGTAACGATCATCGCCGTGTGATACATCTTGGTCAGTGATTCCAGACGGGAACTGATGTTGACCGTATCCGAGATCACAGTACCGGAAAGACGCTCATCTTCACCAACGATACCGATACTCGCCATACCGGTATGAATGCCTACACCGATGTTGATATCGTGCACATGCAGTTTTTCCGCAGTTTCGGGATTCTGTACGATCTCACGATACATCCGGATCCCCGCACGGATCGCTGCATCCGGTTCCTCAAAGAGTGCCATAACCGCGTCACCGATATACTTGTCCACAAAGCCTCCGCATTCACGGATGATCGGGCCGGCGATCCCGTAGACCACATTGGCAAACTCAAAACTCTCTTTTGCCGTGAGCATCTCGGAATTGATGGAAAACGAACGGATATCACAGAAAAGGACGGTAAATTCCTGACTCTTAGCATCCCCCAGGGCAAGATCGGTGATCTTTTCCTTTCCCTGCAATTCCCGGAACTTCTCCGGCACAAACTTGTAATAGAACTGCTCATTCCGGTCTTTTTCATCAAACATCTCTTCCAGATTCTCTGCCATCGTATCGACCTGCCGGCAGATCTCGCCCAGTTCATCTTCCGACCGGCTTTTCATGCGGAAGGCCAGATCTCCGTCCGCGATCCTGGATACCGCATCGGTAGCCTTTCGGATCCGCAGACTGATCAGAAGGGAGACCAGTACGATGATCAGTATCAATCCTGCCAGACATGGGATCAGCGTCTTCATCAGGATCTGCATGACCAGCGCCTGTGTCACACCAAGTGAATAGGTATCCGTGCTCAGTACCATATAGCCGGCAATCTTTCCGGACGAATCGCGGATCGCCGTAGCGGCAACGATCATATCTTTTCCGAAATCGCTGTACCACTGTGCCGCTTCATTCTCATCCAGATCAATGATATACAGACTGCTGTCGCTGTTTTCCCCCAAACGGAAAGCATCCAGATATTCCGGATACAGATAGCGGTCCGCTTTGGTAAACGGGATCACGTCCTCCCTGGTGTCTGCAACGATCATCGCATACCCGCTCTCCGTCGGAACACTGATCCGCAGATCATAAATGCCGCTCCACCAGTTCCGGTTATGATCCAGCGTATTCAGCATCTGCGTCCGCGCTTCCCGAAACCACTGCGGATCCGAAGCCGGGTCTGCGATAACACCGGCCAGTTTATCCCCATCCACAGCTTCCGCGCTCAACTCACATACGGCTGCCGCGCCGTCTTCTTCTTTTTCAAAATAGATCTCCAGATATCTCTGTCCGATCTCCCGGCTGATCCCGATCGACATGATCGTCAGCACAGGCACCATCAGCATCAGCTGTTTCAAAAGCAGTCCCTTTCGGACAAAGACCAGAAACAGGATCAGAAAGACCAGCGAAGCTGTCCAAAGCAGCATGTTAATAAAAGGAAGCAAGGTTGCCAGCACATTTTTTGCCGGCATTGTATACGTTGTTTTATGTGCAGCAAGCGTCTCTCCGTCCCAGGTGACGAGCTTTCCGCCAAAATCCAGATACAGTACCCCATCCGCACTCTTCATCTGTGTTGTCGTCATTTCCTTTTCCCAGAACAGATCTGCCCCGGGATTTTTGGCAAGCGAATTCAGATCCGCAACCTGCGTCATCGTGCCGTCCTGTAACATGTACAGCTTATCCTGCCGGTATCCTGCCGTCACATAAAGTTTTCCGTCCAGTTCCGCCGCAGCGCCGATAAAGTCACCGGCTTCCGGGTCTGCAGCCGAAACGCTGCACTCATATACGGTATCCGTGATCTCGCCGGCATCATTGATCCGACGTACCATACCGTCACTCTCCACCAGAAGATAATCCTGATCCAAAGCGATTATATGTCCTGTAAACACTCCATCTTCCGGTACATAATATCCCGTCGGAACCTGACTGTCTGTCGCCGCATCGATCTTATAAAAGGAAACACCTTCGGAATCCGTATAGCAAAAATGCAGCGCTCCGTCCCGGAAAGAAAATGCGCAAAGCCTCGGGGTACGTGTGGGCCGGTCATCCATCCCCTGATAACCGATTCCGCCGACATCCATAAAGCGTTTTCCGTCCGCAGAAATCTTCATGATACGTTCATATTCGATCGCCGCATTATTTCCGGACCAGCCTACATAATGCAGATACAGTTCCCCGGCATCCCCCAGCACAACATCATAGCGGGACAGCGTACCACAGTAATCCGCCAGAATATCATCCCCCGCCATCCACTGTGCTTTTCCGGACTTCCTGTCCGCTGCCATAATATAATTATTTGTCGAAGTACGTTCATTACAAGCAAAAAAGCCCTCGTCGGAGACATCAAAATAACGGATGCCCCCGGCCGTCAGGCTGTTCGTTACGGTAAATGGTGTACCGTTGCTGTAGCGGCAGACCGGCTGTATATTACACAGGATATACAGCAGTCCGCCGAGCATCAGAAATGTCAGAAACAGATAAGGCTTTTTCAGCTTATTCCTCATAGAACCAGAGATCTCCGTTCTCATCCACATTGAAGGTTACAAAATCGGACATATAGTAATCGCCGTAGATATCATCGATGCAGAAAGCGTACAGATAATCTGCCGCATCCAGCCATCCGTATACGATCTCATTGTCGCCTTCATAAGTATATGCACCACCGTAATATACGGATTCCTCTTCCGTATCCGCATTTATGCTGGTGTAGACCGGAACGATCTCATCCCCGGCATTCAGCTTACGTACATCTCTCGCCGCCATACCGTTTTCATCGATACCGTTCCAGATGCCCTCAATCGTAACACTCCAGTCCTCCAGGTTCTGGCGCAGACGCAGATTGGTCTCTACTCCGTTGACCTCTACCGGTGAGGTATAGATGATATAATCCTCATCATAATCTACGATATAGGTCGCCAGATTCTGTCCGTCCGGCAGGGAGAGCCAGTATCCGTCAAAACCGTCCTCAAAATGTCCGGTTTCCCAGTCACCGTAGATATCATAGGTTTCACCTAAAAGCAGCAGATCGTTTTCATTCTCGATGTACTCATATACATAGCCGTATACCAGTGCCGCGTTGTCAATGCCCTTTGCGTTCAGGGTGAAGGACAGCGTTCCCTCGTCGTCCAGTCCCGGTTTCTGTGAGAACGTGATCTTCTTACTTTCACCGGTCACCTCAAACTCATCCGCATAATCAAAGCGGTCATCCTGAACCGACTTGCTGCGATAACAGCCGCTGTCCTCATCGTAGTAGCATTCATCCCAGCCGAAGGTCCACATGTCGTCATCATCATACCAGTAGTCATCGCTGTAGGCATAGGAATCATCGCTGCCCGCGGAATCATCTACGACATACCAATCATCGTCGTCTTCATCGTAGTAATAGTATTCTCCCTCGTTTTCGTCATACGCATAGGTAACACCATCTTCTACGAAATAGAAGATACTCTCTTCCTCATCATAGTAGTAATCTTCATCGTCGATGTAGCTTCCTTCCTCGGAATCCTCATCGAGTTCATACCACTCGTCCTCATCTGCATCATAATAATAGTAGGAACCGTCATTTTCGTCATAAGCAAACAGGACGTCTTCCTCTTCAAAATAGAAGATACCCTCTTCCTCATCATAATAGGTATTCTCCTCATCG
>JAFWRC010000130.1 GCA_017508825.1 Lachnospiraceae bacterium | reverse complement strand
TATTTACGCAGCCCAGGAATACCGGCAGACCGGTTTCGTTATCGATGATGCCGTAAATGAACGGGCGGTCCAGTATGATCATAACCGGTTCCTCATATTCCTCACACGAATCTTCTGCTTCCACCTCTATTGCGGTTACCGCTGCTGCCCTGGTTCCCACACGGTCCACTTCGATATGCGTTTTATGCAATACCCTGCCGAGCCAGATCTGGTTGCCATCCCCATCCACCGGTTCCATCATATCCGTAAAATCGGCTGCTGCCATGTCAAACGGCAGATCCATACCCATATCCTTAAGCATTTCGCTCATCTCGATATCATAATCATCCGTAAACTCCGGGATCTCCACGATCACATTCCCGTATTCACTGTTTTTGATCGCTGCTGCCAGATCGACATCTTCCGTTGCCAGAGATGCAATGTACTCATCCAGATCCGTTCCCTCTGCCGGAAGCAGTCCCATAAAGGAATACTCGCCACCTTTATAATCCCGCACAAAACCGGTGCCGTCACCCAGCGTAAAATAACTGTCCTCATTACTCCAGAGCATGGTTACATTGCTTGTGCTGCCGTCCGCATTGGTAAACTCGCAGTTCTCAAAGATTTCATTGTCCGTATATTCATTCATCCACTCGCCTTCAAACGCCATGGCATTGACTAGATACATCCGCGCATCCTCCGGGATCTGATCGATGATCCCCGGGATCATCCCCTTTGTCTCTTTAGCCACCCAGTTGTTGATGTCCGTAATTGTACTGTCATCAAAAGGCGCTTCCCAGATATCCGCGCCATACCATGACAACGCCTTCTGCGCAAAGTCATCCTTCACACGCCAATGACCGTCATTCTTAAACCAGATAGAATTGGCCACATTCCACTCCACCTCCTGCGACGAACGCAGCCGGTCAGACAGACTGTATAATAAAGGATTCATCTCATCGATCACAATGCCGCCGCCGATCACCTTCTCCATCTGTGCCAGCGTTCCGCCCTTTGCACCGTTTTCCGTCATACCAAAGGCAATCTGGATGGAGGTCGGAGAAAGCAATACGTTCGGATGCTCTCCCTCACGCTTCACTGCTTCCGCAAATAACTGCAGGGAAGCTTTGGAAAGTGCCTCGGTCTGCTCAGCGTTGATCCCGGCATCCGGTGCCTGTATCGTCCCTAAACCTTCCGTCAGATTCTGCGCATTGCTACTGACCTCCGGAAGCGGCTCCTCTACTTTTACCGGTACCGGCGCTTCGCTTGCCGGTGCGCCTGTCGGTGTCTCTGCCTGCGTCGGTTCTGTTGTATTTACGGGTACTTCCGGTGCTGCCGGCTGATTTCCCGTTATTCCGCATGCCCCAAGTGTCATACTCATTGCCAACACTGCCATTACTAATCTCTTTTTCATCTCTGCCCTCCGTAATTATGCATGTTTTTTCTGTCGATGAAAGAGATACGGAATATGTGGCGGGGATTTATGGGGATATATAGAAAAAATATAAAATGATCGAATATCAAAAGAACACCTCATCCGTCAGCTTCGCTGACACCTGTCTCGCCTGCCGGGTCTACGCTCCGCTCCGGTCGGTCCAGAGCATGCGTCCCCCGGACGCATTGGACCGGTCCGCGCTAAACGTGTGCCACTGGCACACAGCGCCCTCAAGGGGAAGGCAAGGATCATCGCCAGGCAGCTTCTGCCTTATTATAATAGTCCATCAGGACCGGTTTGGTCAGGTGATTGATCTCGACATCTTCGGAGATCTCGTCTTTGCCGAAGCAAAAGAGCGCGGAAACGTTTTCCTCGGTAAGATACCGTGTTTCCACGTCAAAAGAAATGTTTTCAGAAAGTTCACGGCGGCTGGCCATATTGAAGCCCCAGTCACCGAAGGCCGGCACTTCCAGGTGATATGCCTTGACCTGAAAGCCTTCGCTCTCGATTGTTTTATGGATACACCAGAAAGCATCCGTTGCATAATACGGGCTGGTGGACTGCACGACCAGCACACCTTCGTCACTCAGGACTCCGCCGCACATCCGGTAGAACACATTGGAATAGAGTTTATTCAGTACTTCCGAATTCGGGTCCGGAAGGTCCACAATGATCAGATCATACTGATCCGTACACTCTTCCAGATATTCATAGGCATCCATGGTATGTACCGTCAGTTTGTCCGAAAGCAGACTGTTCTGATTGATCTTCGTGATATTTTCATTGGTGCTGCAGATCCGGATCATCTCCGCATCCAGGTCCACCAGATCGATATGCTGTACTTCATCATACTTCAGCACCTCACGCACCGCCATCCCGTCACCGCCGCCGAGGATCAGGACTTTTTCTCTCTTATCCAGTTCATTCATCGGCACATGTACCAGTGCTTCATGGTAGCGGTATTCATCTGCGGTCGAAAACTGGGTGTTGCCGTCAATGAACAGACGCACATCATCCTTATGCCTGGTCATCACGATCTTCTGGTACTGCGTCTGCTCGATCAGGATCACCCGGTCCTGATACAGTCCACCCTCGATCTCATTGGAGATATTATCCGCAAAAACCATTCCGAGTACCATAGTGCCCGCAAGAACCATTCCCAGCAAACGATACAGCCCGATATGTTCCACCCGCTCGCCGAACTTCCACATGATCAGAAGTGCCGCGATGATATTTAACAGCCCGCACAAAAAAGAGGTGGAAAAATAGCCGAGTTTCGGAAGCAGGAGCAGCGGAAAAGCGATCGCACCGACCAGTCCGCCGATATAGTCAAAACTGAAGATAGACGACAGTGTCACCTTCAGATTGTTCTCATCCTGCTCGATGATCCGTGTCATAACCGGGATCTCGGCACCGGCAAACGTACCGATGATGATGATCACCAGATACATAACGACCGAATAATTCAGTACATAGATATTTGCCAGAAACAGGATCAGTGAGCTGATGCCGCCGATCACACCGATCCCCAGCTCGATCGTAACAAAGACATTAAAAAGGTTTTTATTGAAAAACTTGGAGATATACGCGCCCAATCCGAGGGAGGCCATATACAGACCGATCGTTACGGAATACTGGAGCGTACTGTTGCCCAAAAGATAAGAACTGACGGCGCTGATGATCAGTTCATAGCACATAGAACACCCTGAGATGATCAGCGTCGTCAGCATTAAAAGCCTGTATTTTTTACTCATTACCTATTGCCCTTCGTAAAAATACCGGATCGTTTACTGGATCACACCACTTACGACAAAAGCAAGTCCCAAAAAGATACCGAATACCATGATACCGGCAGCTTCGTTTCGGTTCATGATCTCATCATTCAACTTATATTTTTTGTTCAGGATATCTACAACAAAGTAGCCGATCACAAAAGCAACGATACCGATTGCCGAATAGATCGCCGTACTGCCAACACCATGCAGCAGGTCCTGTGCTTCCGACTGCTGGAAGGAAACCAGCGCGGAACGGATGATGAAACCGAGTCCGCCGTAGATACCTGCAGACAGCCAGCCGACTGCCGTATTGCCCTCCTGGATCTCCTTCGGGAAATCTGCCGGATGGATGAGATCAATGATCAGATACCCCAGCATCATAGCGGCCAACCCGACAACAAGATACACAACGATCTCCAAAGCTACTCCCATTTTTAAATCCTCCTTAAGAATTAATGTTTTTATTTTCTGTTAATTTGTTACAATCTCAGGAACTGCTTATTTTCCGCCGCCGCTGGAAGAACTTCTGCTGTTTACGCTGCTCTGCCGTACGGAATTGGAATATGAGTCAAAGTAACCGTTTCCGACGTTGTGGATCGTATCGCCCGAATAGGTTTTGTATGCCGAAGGCGTACTGCCGAAGTGCCCGGAATCCGAACTGTATCCGGAGGAATAATAATGGCTCCGGTACCAGCGCGTATTCGATGATGAACTGCGGTAAGGTTCATTATCCGAGGTATAGTTGTACTTTCTGGGCGAAACCTGAACATATACCTTACTTCCCATCCCTTCCGGGTGATAGATCAGACAGTATTCGTTCTTCGTCAGGATCGCGATCGAATCATCCGAAGTATCATCCTTCTGCGTGACAGATTCCGTATTTCCGTCAATCCCGTTGATGATATTAAGCGCTACGTTATCCGTTGTATCATCCGTTGCATATTCATAGACATCCGCTTTCTGTTTCTCCTGCCCCGTAATCGAAGTCACATAGTTATAAGCCGATGATTTCTTCAGATAGTCGCTGAGCTGATGCTTGTTTGCAAACAGACTGCCGAACAGGCTGGCACCTGCGCCAAGGACCCATATCGCCACAAAGAAGACAAAAAACAACACGGCTCCCTTGCTTCCGCTGGACGATGATTTTGCAGCCCTTTCATCATAACCGGTAACCACGATCTCCGTTGGTTCTACATAGTAGCCGTAGGAATACTCTGTTCCGTCTTCCCATGTTTCCATAGAAAGGGTCTTTTCCTCGGAAGCATCTTCAAACTCTATGAAACTCGCACGCTCGCCCATATCCACATCGACATTACCGGCGCGCATGGTGACCATCTGGGTCCCTTCATCCACTTTGTGCCATTCCGGCCCGATGCTTCCCCGGATGTTATTAGCCGGAAATGACATCGAATATTCCTGATAAACATCATCTACGGACAGCCAGAATTCCCCCTTGTTGGTATTCAGGCGGTATTCCCGCCATTTTTTGTGACCGTCATTGAGATTGGCATACTCGATGATACCTACGACCGTACCTTCCACATCACGGATCCGTAATTTCGTACCTAAATTGTAATTCATCGCATTGCTCCTTATCCCGTTTTAAATACTTCTATCCTTTGTTCCTGCAGAAATATCACGTTCTACCAGCTGCGTTTTTACCTCTTTTGCTTCAAACAGTTCCTGTAACATCTCAGAAATCCCTTCCAGCACCGTATCCGTGCAGGAAAAGATATCGACTGCCGCATATCCGTATTCCGGCCAGGTATGCACGGAAAAATGGGATGTGGTAATAACCGCAAAATAGGTCACCCCGATCGGCTCAAATTCGTGAATGCATTCCTCCACGATCTCCGCACCGACAAAACGGATCGCCTTGTGTGCGATCTCTCTGATCCCTTCCGGATCATCGATCACTTCGCCGCAGCCATACAGGTCTACAACCAGTTGTTTCGCCATTTCTTCTCACTTTCTCCGGAATAATGCTGCCAGCCCGCGTAATCCTCCGGTGCTTCCGGTATTACCGCCGGTGTTTTTCGCATTGTCCGCTAACGTCTGTTCATAGGAAGTTCCTGCTGTCGATGCATGGAGTGATCCGTAATTCTGGTTTGCTTCCGCACGATCGGATCCGCATCCCCGGCAACGGTCTTCATCACAGCGGTTCAAGTTGCCGCAAAAAGCACATACCCAATCCGCCCCGTCGGACGTTTTGGCTGCCTCTTCCGCCGTCAGCGTTGCCGCCTGAATGTTTGTCGGCATATAAAAAACCGTTTCTGCCGCTCTGGCCGCTGCGCATGCCGGACAACGATCAAACCGCGCCCGGATCTCCTTTTGTCCGCAGAAGGAACAATCCCATAATCCTTCAATTCTGTTGGAATCCATAAGATGTATACCCCCACCCAAAAACCTATGACTTCATATTATAAGATAAACCATAATCCGGGAAAGCGCAAGAACGCGCGGTTGGCAATCATGCACCGGATAGTTGCATCGTGATACAACTGTGATCCGAATCGCTGTGTCAGACATCCGCCACCTTATAAGTGCCTACTATTTCCGCTACCTGCTGCCGGATATCACCTTCCCCTTCATATGCTGCTTTCATCAGCGATTCCAACTGGTTCAGAAAACGGTCCTCGTCAAAAGCGATCGGATTGCCGATATGGATCAGATGGTTCGGGGTCGTCTTCATGCCTTCCTCTTCCATCAGTTTCTCTTCGTACATCTTTTCTCCCGGACGCAGACCGGTGTATACGATCTTGATATCCTCATCCGGCCGCAGACCGGAAAGTTTGATCAGATTGCGTGCCAATGTATCGATCTTTACCGGGCTGCCCATATCGAGCACGAAGATCTCACCACCTTTAGCATAGGTTCCTGCCTGCAATACCAGGCTTACCGCCTCCGGGATCGTCATAAAATAACGTATGATGTCCGGATGGGTTACCGTCACCGGCCCCCCATGTGCGATCTGCTCTTTGAACAGCGGTACCACACTGCCGTTGGAACCTAACACATTGCCGAAACGTACTGCAACAAATTCAGTTTCAGCCCCCGAACTCTGTTCGGGGGAGCATGCGCCGGCTTTGAGGCGCTTCAAAGATTTGCCGTCAGGCAAATCCTCCGCCTCTGCCCCCGAGCTTTGCATATGGGAATATAATTCTTTGAGATCTTCCGTACGGCCGGCCTTGATCTTGGCATCAAAGGTCTGCACCACCATTTCGCACAGGCGCTTGGTCGCTCCCATCACATTGGTAGGATTTACCGCCTTATCGGTACTGATCAGCACAAAACGCTTCACACCGTAGGTCATCGCCGCATAGGCCGTCTTGTAGGTACCGATCGCATTATTCTTGACTGCTTCCGCAGGGCTCATCTCCATCAGGGGCACATGCTTATGCGCCGCCGCATGATAGACGATCTCCGGACGGTATTTTTCAAACACTTCATTCAACCGTCTCGAATCCCGTACGGAACCGATCAGGACCGTCAGATTCAGATCCGGATGATCACGCAGAAGTTCCTGCTGGATCTCGTAGGCATTGTTTTCATAGACATCAAAGATGATCAGCTCCTTCGGATCATGTTTTGCTACCTGCCGGCACAGCTCCGACCCGATCGATCCGCCACCACCGGTCACTAAGATCTTCTTGCCGCTGATGAAATCATAGATCTCCTGCATTTCCACACGGATCGGTTCCCGTCCGAGAAGATCTTCGATCGATACATCCTTCAGATCTCGAACTGTGATATTCTCTTCCTCCACGATCTGATACATTCCGCGCAGGAGTTTTAAACTGCAATCGGTTTCCTTACAGATATTTAAGATATCGCGGATCGCTTCGGCTGATGCCGACGGGATCGCGATATAGATCTTTTCGATATTATATTTCTTACAATTATTCAGGATATCGTCACGTCCGCCCACGATCGGTACGCCGTCGATGGAGCGGTTCCAGGTATTCGCATCATCGTCGATGATACAAGCCACACGGTCGTTGCCGGCGGCAAAACGGTTCATATCGTGCAGGATCGTACGTCCCGCGCTGCCGGCGCCGATCAGCATGATCGGATGATACTCCGCAGAATTACTCAGCTGATGTCCCTTGGCCAGCAGAACAAATCGATAGGAAAATCTGGCCGCCAGCACCATCAGAAACTGGATCATAATACCGACGGGATAATACGACCATGGCATGCGCCAGTATTCCTCCGAATTCATAAGAACGGAAATGCATGCCCCGGCAGAATGGATCACAAAAGTGATGACCGTAGCCAAAACAATGCGCTCCAGCTCCATAAAGCTGGCATAGCGCCACATAGCCTTATACAGACCACACTTCCAGAATACGAGGAGTGCCAGCACCATGTAGACCGGGGTAAATCTCACATATGCGTCAATATAGTCTTTTTCGATCATGCTGATACGGCAGTCAAAGCGCAGCCAAAGCGCAAGAAAATAAGACAGATTCAGCACAACCGCATCATAGACTGCCAGTGCCACTGCCACAAACTGCCAATGTTGGATTTTTCTTTTTGTATTGCTCAAATATATCCTCCGCAGCGTGCAGGCTAGCAACTCCACGCTGCTTATTATTTCACTGCATCACGCAGCGTGTACCTCGAAAACTTCGTTTTCTTCGGTATCCGTTGCACTTCGATCAATCGAAAGTTATGCGCCCCGTCCTGCAAGCAGGCCGTTTCGCATACTTTCCGATTGATCCACGCTGCTTATCGATTATATGATATAGAACCAGCTTTCGTCCGAATCCAGATCCTCGCTGTGCGCTGCCTCGGCATCCGCATACTTATAGGTCAGCTCCTGGCTGCGCAGATATACCTTGGCCCCGGCCGGGATGGATTTGGTGATGAAACAGTTGCCTCCGATCACCGCATTTTCTCCGATCACGGTCTCGCCGCCCAGGATGGAGGCCCCGGAGTAGATCGTCACATTGTTGCAGATGGTCGGATGACGTTTCTTGTTGTTCAGGCTGCGCCCGCCCCTGGTCGAAAGTGCGCCCAGCGTTACGCCCTGGTATACCTTTACATTATCGCCGATCGTAGTCGTCTCACCCACTACGATACCGGTACCGTGATCGATAAAGAAGTATTTCCCGATCGTAGCCCCCGGGTTGATGTCGATCCCGGTCAGTGAGTGCGCGTGCTCTGTCATAATACGCGGGATCAGAGGCACTCCCAGCAGATAGAGCTCGTGTGCGATACGGTTTACAAAGATCGCATACAGCCCCGGATAGGTGTAGATGATCTCATCCTTATAGAATGCCGCCGGGTCGCCATCGAAGGCTGCCTGCACATCTGTTTCGATGTAAGCACGCACCTTCGGTATGCTGTTTAAGAAAGCAAATGCCAGTTCCTCCGCCTTATCGGTCAATGCTTCTCCGGAAAGCTCCGTAAACGCTTCTCCATAGGGCAGCACCACTTCCAGCTGCCGGATCAGATGAAACAGGATATCCTCAAGCTGCATGGAGATATCATTTCTTACCGTATAAACCTTAAAGGTCCGGTTCTTAAAAAAACCCGGAAAGACGATACGCTGCAGCTTGTTCAGTATATCAACGATCGTCTCCTTATCCGGATGGTCAAAACTGTCTACTTTATCAATATCTTTTCCCTGTGCATAGTCTGCCAGATACGCATCGACCAGTGCATTGATCTGCTCTTCCAGTTTGTGTGCCATGTGTATTTCCTCTATATTTTTCTATTGGTAACGGTTCGGCCCCCTGCAAGCTCTTCCGGCTATGTCTATTGTACAGATATCCATCAAAAGATCCCCAACCGGCTCGTGTTCACAGCGCGATTAATGTTTGAGACTGGACACAGCCGACCGGTTATCCGGCTCCTGCGAAGAATTGGGGACTGCAAGTATTATATCATAATAAGCTGTTTTTGTATTTACAAATTTATATTTGCCATCCTCAGATTTCCTCTACGGTACGGTTGACGGCACGGCTGCAGATGATGGTCAGATTGCCGTTTTTGGTGCGTAACGCGTCCAGGAATTCTTTTTCCTGCTTCGCATCCTTAAGCGTGATCTGGTAGTTCAGTTCAAAGATGCTGCCCAGATCCGTGGTCTTTACCTTGGTCAGTTCCGACCGCTTCACATATTTTTCAAAGATATCATCAAACACGGTCGTATAATCCAGGCTCTCCGGGATCAGCACCTTCAGATGCTTTTCCCGCACGCCATGCTCTCCGAATCCGCTGAGTGTCAGGAACAGATAGATCACGCCAACGATCCCCACGATCGTTGCGCTGTACAGGATATATCCCATACCGTTCGCCAGGCCGACTGCCATGGCAAAGAAGATCGCCGTGATGTCCTTGGCACTTCCCGGCGCCGAACGGAAACGCACCAGGGAAAAGGCTCCCATTACCGCCACCGATGCCCCGAGATTTCCGTTTACCACGGTGATCACCACCTGCACCAGCGCCGGCAGGATAACCAGCGCGATCACAAAGTTTTTGCTGTAATCGGAGCGCACCATATACAATGCTGCGATCACAAGTCCGCAGATCATCGATGCCACCAGGCTGATCAGCGCCCCTCCCGTTGTCAGTTCTCCTGCTGCATTGACTAAATAACTCGTAAACATTTACTGATACCTCTATCAATTCAAGTTTATCCGGTGAAACACGGTCCACAGGGACGGTTCTCCGGCTCGTTTTCGGCCAGAGAACCGTCCCCATGGCTCACCCCGCCAGATTGGCCTCATAGATCCTGCCGTATTTGGAAAATGACCGCGGAAAGATCTTCAGTTCCGCCAGCGTCTGCGCAAACCAGAGCGGAAGTGTCTGCGGCGCTTTGATCTCCAACAGACATTCTCCGTCCTCGTACAAAAGTGTCCCCGCATCCCCGTCCGACAAGCGGATCTTCTCCCTGCGGCTGCGGATCCTTCGGTCTATGGTAAAGCGGATTGCCGTATCCTCCTTAAGTACGTAGGCAACCCTGTCGTAAGCCAGAAACAGGCTCGGTTTCAGGTCGTAATGCTTTATCATATGATCGATCTCCCGCAGGATCTGGCAGTCGTATTTCTCCGGATAGTTTCCTTCCTCAAGATAGCTCTGCGCCACACCGTAGGGCAGTTCCACCCGGCGCTTATAGACTACACCGTCCCACTTTTTCTTCATCTCCAGAAATACGGTATCTCCCGGTTCCGGAGTCCCATACGAGCGGATACGCAGTTTCTCCTTGTAAGGCGGCTTCTCCAGAGACGTACGGATCAGATCACTGCAATCGGTATCAAAATACACATTACTGATGGTATAATCACTGTACTCATCCGGCTGTATGTGCTCTTCGATCCGTGCAAGCAACGCCGTACACTGATCTTCCGTCAGCAGATATTTTTTTTCAACACGTTTAAATATCCCCGCCATACTGTTATCCTAACCACCAAAAAGAGCGGATACGTATATATCCGCTCTTTGTATTTCATTGTTTCAATAGATTAAACATCATCTACGCTGTAGTTCGGCGCTTCTTTAGTGATCTGGATGTCATGCGGATGACTTTCCTTTAAGGATGCTGCCGAGATCTTGATAAAGCGTGCATTGTCCTGCAATGCCGGGATATTCTGCGCTCCGCAGTAGCCCATACCGCTTCTCAAGCCGCCCATCAGCTGGAACACGGTATCTTCTACCGTACCCTTATATGCCACACGTCCTTCCACGCCTTCCGGCACCAGTTTCTTGGCATTCTCCTGGAAGTAACGATCCTTGCTGCCGTTCTCCATCGCGGAAATGGATCCCATACCGCGATATACTTTGTACTTACGTCCCTGGAACAGTTCAAAGGTTCCCGGGCTCTCATCACAGCCTGCAAAGATGGATCCCATCATGCATACGCTGCCGCCTGCCGCAATCGCCTTGGTGATATCACCGGAATACTTGATACCGCCGTCTGCAATGATGGGGATGCCGTATTCCTTTGCTACTGCATAGCAATCCATGATCGCCGTTACCTGCGGAACACCAATACCGGCTACCACACGGGTCGTACAGATGGATCCCGGTCCGATACCAACCTTGACCGCATCCACACCGGCTTCGATCAGTGCCTTGGTTGCCTCTCCGGTCGCCACATTACCTGCGATCAGCTGCAGCTTCGGATATTTTTCCTTGATCATCTTTACACAGTTGAGCACGTTCTTGGAATGACCATGTGCGGAATCCAGAACCACAACATCCACGCCGGCCTTTACCAGTGCGTCTACACGATCTACTGCATTGGCAGTGATACCTACTGCTGCACCGCAGAGCAGTCTGCCCTGTGCATCCTTCGCAGCCAGCGGATACTTGATCGCTTTTTCAATATCTTTAATGGTGATCAGACCCTTCAGAGAGAAGTCGTCGTCCACGATCGGAAGTTTTTCCTTTCTGGAAGCTGCCAGGATCTTCTTTGCTTCCTCCAGAGTGATGCCTTCCTTTGCGGTTACCAGATTTTCACTGGTCATAGATTCACGGATCTTTTTCGAGAAATCCGTTTCGAATTTCAGATCCCGGTTTGTGATGATACCTACCAGTTTACGGCCTTCGGTAATGGGTACACCGCTGATCCGGTATTTTGCCATCAGCGCATCCGCATCGGCTAATGTATGATCCGGAGACAGGGAAAAAGGATCCGTGATAACACCGTTCTCCGAACGTTTTACCTTATCCACCTCATCTGCCTGTGCCTCGATCGACATATTCTTATGAATGATGCCGATTCCTCCCTGACGTGACATAGCGATCGCCATACGATGTTCGGTGACCGTGTCCATGCCTGCGCTCATTACCGGAATGTTCAGTTTGATCTCTTTTGTCAGGTGTGTTGACAGATCCACCTGATTCGGGATGACTTCCGAATAACCCGGTACCAGCAGTACGTCGTCAAATGTAATGCCGTCTCCAATGATCTTTCCCATGACTTCTCCTTTCTCTCTCTGCTTTCTCTGTTTACAGCCGTCCTTGCCGTCTGTAACAGAGAGCAATTCGGGCATTTATATGCACCTGCGGTGCGGCCCGAATTGCTGCACAACTCGGGATTCGCTTCGCTCACCCTCGCGGGATAGCAGTACCGCAGAGTTTTCATCCGCTTCTATCGCTTTAATCGCTTTTTTTAGTCAAAAAATACTTTTCTCGGTGCATTGTTTTGTACTATCTTAACAAAATCTGCGGGTAAGTCAAGCAGTATTTTACTCTTTCCTTCATAGATCAGTGCGAACGGAACATGGTCTTCTGCCGGATCCAGACTCCAGTAATCCACTACCGTCAGATCCCGGTTCTTATAATCCGCCAGACGATAGGAATTGGCAGGTACCAGAAGTTCCATCTTATCCAGATCGTAGGTTGCCACATCCTTGCGCTTCTCTTTCGCCATGATCTTGGCTACCGTGATCTGCTTATCACAGTACATATACTCATATTCCAGGTCCGTCATCGGAAAGATAAAATAACGATACACCATTGCGAAAATAAAGGCAGCCACGAAAAGGATCGGCATTGCCAGTAACAGCCCCGCGAGCGCGATCAGCACGACCAGGCTTATGCAGAGCGCGCGCACCGCCTTATCCTTGCCGGTCGTTTCTTTTTTTACCATATACTCCATATAGGATTCCATAATCCAGCCTCCAAAAAACAATAGGTAACCGTCAGGACCGCATATCGTTCTTCCGGTTACAAATAATAACCTATACTATACCATTTTATCTTTTCAAAAACAAGCCGCATCTTTAAAAAAGTCACTGTTTCATATTGATTGACGAATAATCCTCTTTTCGGTAAGATGATAAAAAAGACACCCAAGGGGGGAACAGCGAAATGAAGGAACAGCTTTATACCATCCCGTTAAACGATGCCGTAAATGCAGACGACGAATGCGCCTTCTGCTTTGTGGAACGCTCGCTAGAGCAGGACAGCCTGGATTTTGTCCTGGGTTCATGCGCTTCGTATATGGAGAGCGACGTGC
>JAFWRC010000129.1 GCA_017508825.1 Lachnospiraceae bacterium | reverse complement strand
CTCAAGTATACAAAAGGCAGTGGCGATAATCAAGGTTATCGACAAATTCCGGTTTATCGAGTCGGCGAGCCACGGGGACGGTTCCTGTGGCTAAAGATCTTCGATCTTGTTGCCACAAGAACCGTCCCCATGGCTCACCGACCGCTACATTTCGACAAATCGGAATTTACAAAATTAATACCCCTATATATAGTCACACTACCCTACATTATGTACTTGCATTTTTCCTTATAAAAAGCGAAAATAGAAATAGTGGGTTTTTATTTAATAAGGGAGACAAAATGGAAAAGATCATTGCGATTACCAATCAAAAAGGCGGCGTAGGAAAAACAACTACAGCGATCAATTTAACTGCCTGTCTTGCAGAACTCGGTAAGCGAATCCTTCTGATCGATGCCGACCAGCAGGGAAATGCTACCAGCAGTTTTTCCATTAATAAGATCGAACAGGAGCATACCATTTATGAACTCTTACTCGGAGAAGACTCGATAAGAGAATGTATCTTAAGTGATGTTATGCCGAATGTATCCGTGATCCCTTCCAATATTAATCTGGGTGCTGCCGAGATCGAATTGATCGGAATTCCCGACAAAGAGTTTATCTTAAGTAAAGAAGTGGAATTCATCAAAGAGGATTATGATTATATCATCATTGACTGTCCGCCGGCTTTGAACACCCTTACCTTAAATGCACTTACCACGGCAGATTCCGTGATCGTTCCAATCCAGTGTGAATACCTGGCATTGGAAGGTCTGAGTGATCTGATCCAGACAATCAATTTAGTCAAAGAGCGCCTGAATCCTTCCCTGGATCTGGAAGGTATTGTATTTACGATGTTTGACAGCCGTACCATTCTTTCACAGAATGTCGTGGAAGAAGTGACCGGACATTTTCCGGATAAGGTCTATCAGACCAAGATCCCGCGTAATGTGCGTCTTTCCGAAGCACCCAGTTTCGGACAGCCGATCACTGTATATGATCCGAAATGTGCAGGCGCGGAAAGTTACCGCAAACTGGCACAGGAAGTGGTTAGCAGAAAGTAAAGATGAAGCGGAAGGATCCGCAGGATCCTGAACCGTTATAAAAAATACAGGAATTTCCAGGAACATTGGATAAATCAATAACCAAAGAAACTGTCGAAGATATCAAAGAAACATCCGTACAAAAGAAACGTTTGGCCGAACCGGACATTGCAAAATGCATCTGCATCTCTATGGTGATCCTGCAGCATTCCGGTCTGGTACCAAATACTTTTTTTCAGTTTCTTATCATGTTTGACATACCTTTGTTCTTTTTTCTTTCCGGATTTGTCTCCGCAAAGAGTACCCGTAAACAAACCTTTTCTTCCTATCTGAAAGAAAAAACCAGGCGGCTGCTGATCCCCTATTTTCTGTTTTATCTGATCGACCTGCTGGTATATTTTTCTGTACAGTTTCTAAAAAAAGCACCCTTTGATCTGATTGCCATACGACACAACCTGATCCTGCTGTTTACTTTATTCGGGGTATCCGTAGTATGGTTTCTTTCCGCACTCTACTTTTCGGATATTGTAACGCATCTGTTCTTATTTTCCAAAAAAAAAGGCAGGATACTGCTCGTACTTCTGATGCTCGTTATATTCATCATCGCACTCATCGTTCGTACTCCTTTCGAAACATGGTATGTACAGGTTTATTCCTTAAATAACGGTGTCGTACCGGTACTTCCGGATATTGCATATTATCTGGCTGGAACCATCCTGCGTATCCCTATGTGTGTCGCATTCTATGCCACCGGTTATCACGTCGGTGATATCATGGAAAAACCGAGATACCAGTCCATCCTGAAAAAATGGAACAAACTCTCTCACTGTTTTCGTATCGCACTCTCTCTGATCATCGCATGGTTTTTATTTGTGATCTCCTACTATGCATCCGTTTCCAACGAAGTCGGCAACCTTGCCGTTTATCATTACGGAAACAACGTTTTATTATATCTTACTGCAGCGATCACCGGTATGGGTGCAATCATGTTTGTATCCCACGCGATCGTACTGTTGAATATTAAACCGTTGTCCTGTGTCCTCACATATTTCGGAAAAAATACACTCATCATCTTACTTTCGCACCTTGATTTTTATATCCTGATCACGGCTATGAAGATTTCGGAAAAACTTCCCCTGATCAACAGCAGGCGCATCTTTCTTCTGCCGTCGATCTTATTCTTTACGCTTTTGATCGAAGTGCCGGTGATCGAGATCATCAACCGTTTCTTCCCATTCCTGATTGGTAAATCCGGAAAGAAAAAAAGCCCTTCCGATTCGGAAAAGGCTTCTCAAAAATAATTGCTGTTTATTTACCCATACAGAATTCGGAAAAAATCTTATCCACCAGGTCATCTTCCACTTCTTCTCCGATGATAAATCCAAGATGTTTGTATGCATCCATCAGATCGATCGAAAAGAAATCTTCCGGCATACCGTTTTGAATACTGCTTAAAACATTTTCCAGGCTCTGCCTGCTCTGTATCAGCTCATTCTTCTGACGTATATTTGTGATGATCACATCATCGTTCAGCTTATCAAACGGATCCACGAAGATATGTTCCAGCAGTTTCTGAAGATCCGAAAGACCATCCTGTGTCTTTGCAGAGATCTCCGCAACCGGATACTTTTTTACATCATCTGTATCTTTTCCGGCAAATAAGGATAATATCTGCTGCTTTTCCACGACCGTTTCCAGATCCGTCTTGTTATACAGGATCACGACCTTTTTCTCTTTGATCTCATCAATGATCTGTCTGTCATCTTCCGTTAACGGAGCAGATGAATCCGCTACGTACAAGATCAGATCCGCATCCTTCGCCGCAGCATAGGCACGCTCCACTCCGATCTGTTCTACCCTATCATCTGTTTCCCTTATCCCGGCCGTATCGATCAGATTAAGCTGCAGACTGCCGATCCGCACGGATTCCTCGATCGTATCTCTGGTTGTACCTGCGATATCCGTTACGATCGCACTCTCGTGTCCGGACAGCATATTTAAGATAGAAGATTTTCCTGCATTCGGTTTTCCCAGGATTGCTGTACGTATCCCGTCTTTTCTTATCCTTCCGTTTTCCGAAGAACGGATCAATCTGTCGATCTCATCTATAAAAAGTACCACCGTTTCATCCAACTCCTGCGGGTATTCCGTAAGGTCAAAGTGCTCCGGATCATCCAGCGCCGATTCGATATAAGCAATCTCGTGCAGGATTTTTTCCCTTAATTCTCCTATTTTTTTATATACCGCACCGCTTAACTGCTGCATGGAATTCTTCGCAGCAAATTCATTTTTGGATGCGATCAGGTCCATTACAGCTTCCGCCTGAGATAGATCCAATCGTCCGTTTAAGAAAGCACGCTTGGTAAACTCTCCCGGTTCCGCCAGACGCACTCCGTTTGCCAATACGATATCCAGGATCTTCTGGCACAGATAGATACCGCCATGACAGTTGATCTCCACGGTATCATCACCGGTATAACTGTGCGGTCCTTTCATTACGGAAAGCAATACTTCGTCTATGATCTCCCCTTCAGAATTTTTGATATTGCCAAGATGCATGGTATGACTTACAAACTCTGTTACTTTCTTCCCGGATCTTGCAATAAAAAAGCGATCGGCAGTCTCAAAAACTCCCGTTCCGCAAACTCTTATGATGCCGATCCCGGCTTGTGTCATACCTGTGGCGATTGCTGCAATGATATTATTACTCATTTAATTATTCCTAAAGTTATAATAAAAGGACGTAACAATATCACGTCCCCTTGTTAAATTAAACATTATAAGGTTTTACTTCTTCAACTAATCCATCTTTTACCATTATATCTACTTTTTTTACACCATTATAAACTCTGGTAGAAAAACCTTTACTAGAATAAGAACTACTAGTTGCATTAATTCTCCATTCATATTTTACTCTATTATTCTTTAATAAGCTTTTATTATATCCACCACCCATTATTGATAACATTTCATCTTCACTCATTCCAATAGTAATTTTACTATATTTTCTTAACTTTTCTTTTTTTGAAATGCTAAAAATTAATGATATAAAAACTATAACAATAAATAGTATTATTATATAGATGTATAAATCCATATTTTTCACCTTATATGTTATATAACATATTATCTGTAATTCTTCAGGGTTACCACTACCTTACGGTACGGTTCCTCGCCCTCGGAATGTGTAGTCACATAACGGTCATTCTGCAGTGCGGAATGAATGATGCGTCTCTCATACGGATTCATCGGCTCCAGTGCTACCGGTCTGCGGGATCTCTTTACCTTGAAGGCAATATTTCTTGCAAGCTTCTCCAAAGTATCACGACGACGGGAACGATAATTTTCGGTATCTACCTTTACACGTACATATTCCTCGGTACCCTTGTTGACTACCAAAGAAGTCAAGTACTGCAAGGAATCCAGGGTCTGTCCGCGCTTACCGATCAGGATACCCATATCCTCTCCTGCCAGATCGATATTCAAAGTATTATCCTCACCGAATTTCAGAGTCACTGTTGCTTCGATCTTCATAGAAGCAAATACATCCTTTAAGAACTCTTCCGCACGCTTGATCAGTTCTGCCTTTTCCTCTTCCGGAATCTCACGAACCGGTTTTGCAGGCTTCTCCTCTTTTACCGGAGCAGGGATCTCATCATTGGATTTGCGAAAATCATAATCATTTTTGTCAAATCTGCGGGGATTACGCTTATTTCCGCGGGCACGGTCAAAACGATCATTTCTTCTGCCGCGGTTTTCTCTTTCACCTTCTTCTTCTTCTGCGGAAGGCATACCGTTCTTCTCACGGATCGCAGCTGCACGCTCTGCATTTTCCTTCTTCTGTGCCTCGATCTTAGCAGCCTTTTCTGCTGCTTCATTTTCTTCCTTTTCTTTCTGGGCAGCTTTTTCTGCTGCAGTCTCTTCTGCACGCGCTGCTTCCAGCTGTTCAAAGCTTTCTTCTTTTACTCTTGCACGGATCACAGCCGGCTTGCTGCCGATACCAAACAGACCGGAAGAACCTTCACTTACTACTTCATAATCCAGACGATCACTGGTCACGGAAAATGTCATGCAAGCTTCTGTGATACAATCGCTTACCGTTTTCTCCGAAAAATCTCTGTACTCTGCCATTTTGTAACACCTCCAATATTAGTTTTTGTTGTTTTTCTCGTTAAACTGCTTTACCATTGCAGCCTTTGATGCCAGACTGCCGGGCTTTTCTGTGTTCTTGTTATAAAACTCCGTGGATTCCTTAACGCTTAATTCTCTCTTAGCTTTGTTCTCTTCCACCTGTTCCTTGCTGAGTTCTACGTTCTTGGTGTTGATCTTTGCATTTGTAGAGATCTGCTGCGGAGGAAGACCTGCCTTACGGCGCTTCTCGTTATTCTTTTCCACATTCTTTTTGATCATCTCATCAATGTCGATCTTATCCAGATGCTTGTTCACACATACCTGGATCACACTTCTTACTACGGCACCGGTGATCCAGTAAATACCGAGACCGATCGGAAGGGTAAAACAGAAGAATGCAGACATCAGCGGCATAACCGTATTCATCGTCTTCATCGACTGCATCATTGCATTCTGCTCGGAATTCTTATCCTGTTCCGGCTGCGGCATCAGCTTGGTATTGATCCACTGTGTCAGCGCAGACAAAAACGGCACCAGCATAGCACCGATGATCAGTCCCCAATGCTTCTCCCCGCTGAATTCCGTAGTGATCACATAGGAAGGTGAATTTGCAATGTTCAATCCCAGGAAGTTATTGAAATGCTCCAATGCATTCTGTGCTTCATGGATCTTTACGGAAAGATTCGGAAAAGCAGCTGCCAGATCATTCCAGTTCTGGGTATTTGCGCCGTTCAACAGGTCGATCAGCGTATTCTTTGCTGTTTCGGAACCTGCTACAAATTCTTCGGAATTGACCTGCTTCTGATAACGGCTGAAACTTGCCATTCCCTGCAGCAACTCATTCAGTTTATCGGTACCGACTTCTTTGGAAAGCGGCTCAACTACCGGAATAAATACTTCTTTTACTCTTCCTACATATGCCGGAATATTATAGATGATACGATACAGAGCAAACAAAATCGGCATCTGGATCAGCAGCTGTACACAGCTTCCGGAAGGACTTACACCATATTTTGCATATACGGCCTGTGTTTCCATCTGCATCTTCTGCATGGATTCCTGATCCGTCTTACCCTTATATTTTGCCTGAACCGCCTGTAATTCCGGGCTCATCTTACTATTCAATTTTGAAAATTTCTGCTGCTTGATCGTAAGCGGCAGCATCAACAGATACATGATGATCGTAAAGAGGATAATCGCAAGTCCGATGCTCGGATACTCCATAAAGAGATCCAAAAACCAGAAGATACCCTCCATGATCTTACCCATAATGATCGCAAAAGGTCTTAAGATACCTGTTGTCTGTGTCAAAAGCATATAATTCAAAAGAATGCCCTCACATTTCTGTCTTGTAATATTCGGAAGGATTCTCTTCCAAATACTTTTTCTTCATTTTCGGATGACCGGCCTTTAATCTGCCGATCGTCTCCGGTACGTAATCATACCCTCCTTTTGAGAAGGGATTACATCTCAAAATCCTCCAGAATGCTAAAAACCCTCCTATCAGGGCGCCATGCCGTTCCACTGCCTCATACCCATATTGGGAACAGGAAGGAAAATACGGACATTTCGTACCCTTCAGGGGGGAAATGTACTTCTTATACAGCTTAATCAGGAATAAAATAATATTTTTCACTATAATTTAAGAAGCAACAAGCTGCATGCTTCTCTTATTCATAAATCCGGAATATAAATTCAGACCAATATCTTATGCAATCCGGCCAAATGTAACAGCGCGCTCTCCGCAGCACTGTACCTGATCTCCGCGGCACCTTCCCTTGCTACCACAACCACGTCCAAACCACTATTGAACCTCTCCTCATTCAGGCGGTAGCTCTCTCTTACCAATCTGGCAATCCTGTGTCTTACAACACTGTTTCCGACTTTTTTACTGACGGATATTCCAAGCCGGTTTATAGAAAGTCCGTTTTCTGACACATACATCACAAAATACTTGTTTGCTAAGGATCTTTTATTCTTATAAACCTTTTTGAAATCTTCGTTCTTTTTCAGCGATTCTGAAAATTTCATAAATAATATTTGAAATAAAACATTTAATTAAGAAGAAAAGGTCACAATATGCGACCTTTTCACTTTTTTTAATTAAGCGGAAAGAACCTTTCTTCCTTTTCTTCTTCTTGCTGCAAGCACCTTTCTGCCACCGGCTGTGCTCATTCTTGCACGGAAACCATGCACTTTGGATCTAGACCGTTTCTTCGGCTGAAATGTCATCTTCATTGGCTGACACACCTCACTTTCTATTTCATATTTCCTAAATTCACATACTGTGTCAGAAAAACATCAAATGCAATTATATCTAAATAAAAGCCCGTAGTCAAGCACTAGATATAGTAGTTTTCTTATATACAGCAACAAACGCATAAAACCTGCCAAAAACTTAAAAATTTTATATTTATTTTATTTTTCAAGATTTAGTGTAGTTATCAAAATTTTTTCCACAATATGTGGAAACAAATATATGTTCTGTGGATTAAAAAATATTAACATAATTTTATCCACTTTTTGTGGAAAAAATGTTTATAACTGTGGATAATTATCCTCAAAAGTCAATGATTTCTTGATAAAACTGGCATTTCATAATTGTGATATTTTATTCACAAAAAAGTTATCCACAATGTCTTTTTTCATGCTATGTAAACCATTTCAAACACTTATGCTACAACACTTTCACACAGTTTTCCACATTTGAATTTTTTTCAAATCTAGTATAAGATATACCAAGGTTATAAACATTTCATAATGGTTACGGTGGAAGTACATCTGCCTCCTTATTTTTTTGGCAGTAAGTATTCCGTATCTTATTCAAATGTTGATAACTGATTATTTATGAAATAGGGGTTTTTTTCTATATGGATATCCTTGGTCTTCAATGGGAGAATATCAAACAAAACATTCAGGTTGAATATGATATCACCGATATTGCTTTCAATATCTGGGTTAAGCCGCTGAAATACGGTAAGTGTGAAAACAAAGTTGTTACCATACTGATCCCGAATACGAACGGCAGCCCGGAAATGCTCAAATATATAGAGAAAAACTATACCAGTTGCTTCCAGTCCGCTCTTTCCGACCTTCTGCAGGATAACTATAATGTTAAATTTCTGCTGGAAGAAGATATGCAGACGGAAAAAAGCAATATTGTACCCATTGTGGCGGATGACAGTTCCAATGCCGTAAAGAAATCCAATCTCAACTCAAAATACCGTTTTGAGAATTTTATCGTAGGTCCAAATAACAACCTGGCACATTCCGCATGCTTAAATGTTGCGGAAGCTCCAGGCAGGGATTTTAACAATCCTCTCTTTATCTACGGAGGATCCGGTCTCGGTAAAACCCATCTGATGACGGCGATCGGACATTATATTATAGAAAACACAAATCTGAAAGTCCTCTATGTCACTTCGGAAGAATTTACAAACGAAGTTATCAATATGTTCCGTATCAAAGATAATGCATCCATCGTCAAAATGCGTGAAAAATACCGGAATGTAGATGTACTTTTGATCGACGACATTCAGTTTATCATAGGTAAGAGTTCCACACAGGAGGAATTCTTCCATACTTTTAATACCCTTTATCAGAACGGTAAAGCGATCGTGATCAGTTCCGATAAACATCCGGTTCATATGAAAGAGCTGGACGAACGTTTCCGCTCCCGTTTCCAGAACGGACTGCTGGTAGATATCCAGCCGCCGGAATACGAAACCCGTGTGGCTATTTTGCAGAAGTATGCGGAAAACTTTGATTACAAGATTCCGAATAATATCATTAATTATATTGCCGAAAACATCAAATCCAACATCCGTGAACTGGAAGGCGCATACAACCAGGTCTATGCCGGTCATGCCCAGACACTGGATGATGCAAAAGAGATCCTGAAAGATACGATCTCACCGGATAAGCCTGCCGTGATCACACCTCCTATGATACTGAAAGGTATCTCGGATTATTACCATGTGGATCCTGAGGATATCACTTCCAAAAAGCGAAATGCCGAGATCGTACTTCCCCGCCAGATCTTTATGTATCTGTGCAGAGAGATGACCGATACCACATTAAAAGGGGTTGCTGCCCTGTTGGATAAAAAGGATCATTCCACGGTTTTGCATGGTTATAACAAGGTAGCGGATGAGATAAAAAAAGACCCTGATTTCAGGGAAACGATCGAAGCAATCAAGAATAAGATCGTATCTTTGTAACATATGTTACATTTTAGCAAGATTTGGTGAAAAATATAGGTATAACTGTTTGATACCATGTTTATGAGAGAGGATAACGCATATATCCGGAAAATAGATTTCCTTTATTTTCCCCTTCCCTGCCCCTCTCTTTCAACAAAAGCCTTTCATTAATCTACTCTCTTTCAACAAGTTTTTCTTTTCATTTTGGCCGTAATTTAGTATAATAAATTCGGTTATGCACTTATCCACGGTCCTTAATAATACGATTATGAATATTATTATTGTATGTTAGGCTTCCGCCTCGGAGGATCCTCTTTTCTTTTTTCGTGGATAAATGACCGTATGCATATGTTGATTATTTGGAGGGGAATTTATAATGAAGATCATTTGTTCGCAGCAGGAACTTTTAAACGGTTTGAATATCGTATCCAAAGCCGTATCGGATAATACCACCATGGCACTTCTTAAGTGCGTGTTGATTCAGGCCGGTAACGGAGAGATCCGTCTTACCGCAAATGATATGGATCTGGGTATTGAGACTGTGATCAGCGGACAGATTGAGATAGCAGGTATGGTTGCCATTGAGGCAAAGGATTTTATGCCGGTGATCCGTAAGATGGATGATGCGGATATCGTGATCGAAACGGATGCAAACTGTAATATGACCATTACCTGCAATAAAAGAAAGATCTCCTTATGCGGAAAGAACGGAGATGAGTTTACTTTTCTTCCGAAGATTGAGAAAAAAGATAATGTTGCGATCTCTATGATGACGATCAAGGATATCATCAGCAAGACGATCTTCTCCATCGGTAACGGAGATATCAATAAAGTGATGAGCGGTGTGCATGTGGTGATCAAGAATGATCAGATGCGTGTTACCACTCTGGACGGACATCGTATTTCCATTTGCAGGGTAAATCTTAAAAATATCTATGAAGAGCAGGATGTGATCATTCCGGGTAAGGCGCTCAATGAATTGAGCAAGATCCTGCCGGCGGATGCGGAAAAAGATGTCAATATATATTTTTCGGATGCGCATGTTTTGTTTGATTTTGACCAGACGGTAGTGGTTTCCCGTCTGATCGACGGTACTTATATCAACGTTGACAAGATGATGTCTTCGGATTACAAGACAAAAGTAAAAGTAAACAAAGCAAACATCATTAAGAGTGTAGATGTTTCCATGCTGTTTTCCAAGGAAGGCAATAAGAAACCCCTTGTGATCGATATCAAGGATAATGTGATGGAACTGAAGTGCAATTCTCCTCTCGGAAGCATGGATGATTTTCTGGATATTGAAAAGCAGGGCGATGATATCATGATCGGTTTCAATCCGAAATTTGTGATGGATGCCCTCCGTGCAGTAGATGAAGAAGAGATCGATATGTACTTCATCAATCCTCGTTCACCTCTGTACATCAAGGATGAAAACGAAAAGTATATATACATGATCCTTCCGATCAACTTAAGCTGAAACATATGAAAACAATAACAATCAGAGATGAATTTATAAAACTGGGACAGGCAATGAAACTGGCCGGAATGGTGGATGCCGGAGTGGAGGCAAAGTTTCTTATTCAGGACGGAGAAGTATCCGTAAACGGGGAAGTCTGTATCCAGCGGGGAAAGAAGCTTTATGACGGAGATACCTTTGCTTATCAGGGGCAGAGTGTGACCGTAAAGGCATCTGAATAAAGTATTTTATGATAATCAAATCACTGGAACTGGAAAATTACAGAAATTATAAGGAATTAAAGATCGATTTTGACCGTGGTGTAAATATCCTCTACGGGGATAATGCGCAGGGAAAGACCAATATCTTAGAGAGCATATTTGTATCTGCAACCACCAGATCCCACAAGGGCAGTAACGATAAAGATATCGTCAATTTTGATGCCGAGGAAGCACATATCAAGACGATACTGGATCGGGACGGACTGGAACGCCGCGTGGATATGCACCTGCGTAAGGGAAAGACCAAGGGGATCGCGGTTGACAAGGTAAGGCTGAAAAAAGCAACGGAACTGTTAGGCATCTTAAATATCGTCTTTTTTTCACCGGAAGATCTCGGGATCATAAAAAACGCTCCGTCGGAACGGCGGCGTTTTATGGATATGGAATTGTGCCAGCTGGATAAGATCTACCTGGCGAACCTGAATAATTACAATAAAGTGATCAAGCAGCGCAATAAACTGCTGAAGGATATGTATTTCCAGCCGGATTACAAAGATATGATCAAGATCTGGGACAGCCAGCTGATCGCTTACGGTAAGAAGATCATTGAACGACGGGCCTTGTTTATCGATCAGTTAAATGAGATCATCGGAGATCTGCACCGAAAATTGTCCGGCCAGAAAGAGTATTTGCAGATCAAATATGCGCCTTATGTAACGATCGAAAACTATGAGGAAAAATTAAAATCTTCTTTGGAAAAAGATATCAAGACCAAAGCTACCGGCGTAGGTCCGCACAGAGATGACTTTTTATTTTACTCAAACGATATCGATGTGCGTGTATTCGGATCCCAGGGGCAGCAGCGTACGGTGGCTTTATCCCTGAAATTATCCGAGATAGAGCTGGTTAAGCAGATCACGAAGGACAATCCTATCCTTTTACTGGATGACGTACTTTCCGAACTGGACGGAAACCGGCAAAACCATCTGCTCAACAGTATCGGCGGTATCCAGACGATCATCACCTGTACCGGTCTGGACGATTTTGTAAATAACCGTTTTGCTTATGACAAAGTATTTCGTGTGACAAACGGTGTGGTAGAAAGCGAAAACTGACAGTTTTTGAAAGGCAAAGGGAACAGATAAAAATGAGTGAAGAAATGAATACGCAACAGGAGATCGACGAGGAAGGCAGAAAGATCCTGGAGAACCTGCAGGAGATTGAAAGTGAGCATGTTGACGGAGAATACGGTGCCGACCAGATCCAGATTTTGGAAGGTCTCGAAGCAGTAAGAAAGCGTCCCGGTATGTATATCGGAACCACTTCTTTGCGTGGTCTTCACCATCTTGTGTATGAGATTGTGGATAATTCCGTAGATGAAGCGCTTGCCGGATACTGCAAATGTATTGAAGTACATATCAATCCAGGCAACTCCGTTACGGTCATCGATGATGGCCGCGGTATTCCGGTCGGCATCAACAGCAAAGCAGGACTGCCTGCCGTAGAGGTTGTATTTACGATCCTGCATGCCGGCGGTAAATTCGGCGGTGGCGGATACAAAGTATCCGGCGGTCTGCACGGTGTAGGTGCATCAGTTGTAAATGCACTTTCTACCTGGCTTGAAGTAGATATCTATCACGACGGACAGATCTATAACCAGCGGTATGAGCGCGGTAAAGTATGCTATCCGTTAAAGACCATCGGAAAATGCGATGCAGGAAAGACCGGTACAAAGGTAACGTTCCAGCCGGATCCGGAGATTTTTGAGGATACGACGTTTGATTTTGATACGCTGAAGAACCGTCTGCGGGAAATGGCGTTTCTGACCAAAGGCTTGAAGATCCAGCTCTTTGATGACCGTGAAGAGTCGGAAGGCAGATCACTCACCTTCCACTACGAAGGCGGTATCAAGGAATTCGTTGCTTACTTAAATGACAACAAGACACCGCTTTATGAAAAGATCCTGTATTTCGAAGGAAAACGGGATAATGTGTATGTGGAAGTAGCTTTCCAGCACAATGACGGCTTTAATGAAATGCTTTACGGTTTTGTAAATAATATCAATACGCCGGAAGGCGGTACGCATGTGGAAGGTTTTAAGACTTCCATCACCAAGACATTTAACGACTATGGCCGTTCCCAGAAGATCTTAAAGGACAGCGAGCCGAATCTGACCGGTGATGATATCCGTGAAGGACTGACAGCGATCATTTCTGTCAAGATCGAAGATCCGCAGTTTGAGGGACAGACTAAGCAGAAACTTGGTAACTCTGTAGCCCGTGGTGCGGTAGCCGGGATCGTCAGTGAGCAGCTGACCTATTTCTTAGAGCAGAATCCGCAAATTGCCAAGTCCATCGTGGAAAAATCCGTGATGGCACAGCGTGCAAGAGAAGCAGCCCGCAAGGCAAGAGATCTGACCCGTAGAAAGGGTGCTCTGGATGGTGCATCCCTGCCCGGTAAACTGGCAGACTGTTCCGATAAGGATCCGAGAAACTGTGAGATCTATATCGTAGAGGGTGATTCCGCAGGCGGCAGTGCAAAATCCGCAAGAAGCCGTGCGACCCAGGCTATCCTGCCGCTGCGCGGTAAGATCCTGAATGTTGAAAAAGCAAGACTGGATAAGATCTATGCGAATAAAGAGATCAAAGCCATGATCACGGCCTTTGGTACCGGTATCCATGAAGACTTTGATATCAGCAAACTGCGTTATCACAAGATCATCATTATGACCGATGCCGATGTGGATGGTGCACATATCGCTACCCTGATGCTGACGTTCCTGTATCGTTTTATGCCGGAACTGATCCGTCAGGGTTATGTATATCTGGCACAGCCGCCTCTGTATAAGCTTGAGAAAAATAAAAAAATCTGGTATGCATATTCGGATGAAGAGCTGGCACAGATCATCAATGAAGTGGGACGTGACCAGAACAACAAGATCCAGCGTTACAAAGGTCTGGGTGAGATGGATGCGGAACAGCTGTGGGAAACCACTATGGATCCGGAACGCCGCATACTGCTTCGTGTAAATATGGATGAAGATGCAGAATCCGAACTGGATATGACTTTTACGACACTGATGGGCGATAAGGTGGAACCGCGCCGCGAGTTCATCGAAGCCAATGCAAAATATGTCCAGAATCTGGATATTTAAAAAGAGGGGTTTATGGAGCAGAAGATAAAAAAAGCCGGTTTTAAAATGACGGTTATGATGGGTGTGATCTTGAGCCTGTATATGTCATTATATAACAATTTCAGTTCCGGTAATTTCAGTCCTGTTATGCTTTTGATCTCTTTTGTGGTCAGTCTGATGATCTCTATATTGGTCGGTCTGATCGTTCCGATGCCGAAGATTTCAAGGGCTCTGGCACAAAAGATCAAACCGGGTCCCGGGCTTCGGGCTGTGGATGCGCTGGTTTCGGATGCCATCTATACGCCGATCATTACATTCTTTATGATTCTGGTAGTACGCAACCTGGCACCGGTATTGGCAGGTAAAGGAGCGGAACGTGAAGCTTTGGCCGGCGGAGCGCCTGCAGAGATGGCAGCAAATGTGGCTGCCGGTGCTGCTGCAGAAGCGAGAGCATCTTTTCCACCGTTTGTGATCATGTTTATTAAGTCTTTTCTGATCTGTTATGCACTCGGATTCTTTGTGATCTACGTTGCACAGCCGATCTTAATGAAGATCGCATTTAAAGGAATCGAGATGCCGGGACCCGGCGGACCGGGAAAAAAACCGGAACAGAAAGGTGAATAAGAATCAAAGAAAAAGCCGTAAGGCTTTTTCTTATGTGTATCGAAAGGCTGTGAAACCGCACTCCGGATGTGCGAAAATGTAAATCCGATATGGTGGAAACCATAATAACGGTGTGATATAAGATTATTACGGAATGGCATTTGTTGTTCCGTTAATATAAAAAAGAGGGAGGAAAAAACTATGAGTAATCCGTTTGACAAAAAAGATGTGGATTCTGCAGCAAACAGATTTCCAATCAAAAAGGTTGTAGGGATAGTCGTCGTAGTAGCAGTGGTATTTTTGCTGCTGACCGGCAGTTTCTACAACGTATCCGAGCAGGAAAATGCAGTGGTGACTATGTTCGGAAAGGTGGTAAGGACCGATACGGCAGGTCTCTATTTTAAGATCCCGCTGATCCAGCAGGTAAAAAAGGTGGATATCACAACACACGGTACCGGCGTGGGATATACCATCAGT
>JAFWRC010000128.1 GCA_017508825.1 Lachnospiraceae bacterium | reverse complement strand
TCCGGTTGTTCATCCTAAGGAGGGGCCCGCTTGCGGGAGGATGCCTTAGGATATTCGCGAGGGGGGACCCACGAACGTGGGGGGAGCCCTTGCGATGTGGTGGTTGTCGATACATCTCGGCGAGCCATGGGGACGGTTCTTGTGGCAACAAGATCGAAGATCTTTAGCCACAAGAACCGTCCCCGTGGCTCGCCGACTCGATAAACCCGAATTTGACGTACAAAGTAAAATCCCTTAGAATATTTCGGTGAATATGAATGAAAGGCAGAACTTACATGAGTGAGATCAACACGATAAAATCACATCTGATCACTTTCCCGCATGGATTCTCAACAAGGACCGGTGGCGTAAGTGAGGGCATATTTGCGTCGCTGAATCTGGGGATGAGCCGCGGGGATGATGCGGAAAATGTGAAGGAGAATTACCGGCTTTTTTTTGACTCCTGTGGTATTAAGAAGATTCCGTTTGTCTGCGGCAAACAGGTACATGGCAACAACGTAATGATCGTTGATGCGGACAATGCAAGACCGGCGTACGGATATGGAACGCTCTATGAGGCGGATGGTTATGTTACCTCCACTCCCGGAGTACCACTGGTCGTCTTTACCGCTGACTGTATTCCGCTCCTGCTGGCGGATGAAAAGAACCGGGTGGTTGCAGCCGTTCACTCCGGCTGGCGCAGTACCGTTGCCGATATCGAAAAAGTCGCCGTTGAAAAGATGCTGGAATGCGGCGCCGAAAAAGAGCAGATCCGTGCCTGTATCGGGCCTGCCATCGGAAAGTGCTGTTTTGAGGTTGGCTCGGAAGTGATCGAAGCTGTAAATACATTATTATGCACGGATGAGTGCGACCTTTATATACTAAAAGAAAACGGTAAATACATGCTCGATCTGAAAGGGGTATTAAAAAAATGCCTGCTGAGAACAGGCATTTCGGAAGATCACGTAGAAGTGATCGAAGATTGCACCATGTGTCTTCCGGAGAGATACTGGTCGCACCGCTATACCAATGGGAACCGCGGCAGCCAGGCCGCTGTGATCATGATTCCCGAATGCTAAAAAGTATTCCGCTTGCTGAACACTTACGCCTGACGCAGCTGCGACAGCGGCATATTCCCTTACATCAGACGCGCAATAAGAATAACGGCAGGCAAACGCCTGCCGTTATTCTTATTATTGTACTGCTCTTTCAAACAGTTTAATGCTTTCCGGGTCTGCTTCACCGCTAACCAGATTTTCGATGACCATACTGTTATCGGCAGGGTAATAGACCACTTCGAAACCGTTATTCTGCGAATCAGAAATAACGAAGTAATATGCATTCGTTTCTTCGTTTTCGATCCGGAAGTCAAATTCTTCTACCTTATAGTTTCCACGGCCCAGTTCTTCCAGGTTGATCTCTTCCGAAGTTACCGTGATCCCGGTCTCCTGATGGAATACGCCGGTCTTATCTACCAGATTAGAGATCCCTTCTCCTATGTTTCCCAAGGAATCCGAAACCAGATCCTGACCGGTAGATGCGATCTTATCCTGTGTCCGGAGCCAGTCAACCATCTCCCCGCTTTCGGTATCATAGACTTTGGTGAGGCTCCAATTGCCGCGGAGATTATTAAATGCCTCCGCTCGTTCTTTTTCGTACTCGCTTTGGGACTGTCCATCTTCCCGTGTAGTCTCCCCCTTTCCGCAGCCGAATAAGAACAGGGCTGAGAAAAGCACCAGACATTTCAATCCAATTTTTTTCATATTCTGCTTACTCCATCTTCGTTCCGCATTCCAGACAAAATTTGCCGCCACTCGGTACTTCCTGTCCGCAGTTCGGACATTTCTTTGCCAAAGGTGCGCCACATTCCATACAGAACTTGCCCTTCGGAGTAGCCTTACCACAGGAAGGACAGATCATCTCGTTCTCCTGCAGGACGACTACCTTTTCACCGCATTCCAGACAGAACTTTGCATTTTCCGGCAATTCTGCGCCGCACTTGCTGCACTTCACTTTTCCATCAGACTGCGGTTTCATCTGCGGTGCAGCAGTTCCGGCCATCGCCTGCGTTACACTGCCGCTCAGATAGGAACCTACACTGGCACCGATGCCGGTCATAGCGCCCAGGCCTACTCCCAGACCTACCATATCGCTGCCACCCTGCTTATCTGCAAAGGTCTTGGCAATGTTATAACTCTGCTCCTCCTGATAGGTATAGCCTTCCAGCTCTCGCTTCGCCTTCATCGCCTCTGCTTCCATGATCTGTCTCTTTGCTGCGATCTCCGCCTTTCGAAGTTCCCATGTTTCCATCGCATCGGCATCTGCTTCGGTAGACCGGCGCTTCATTTCATTTTCGATCTCCATACGATCTTTCGCGCCTTCCAGCTCCACCATCTTACGGTCATTCTCAATCTTCTTCGCATCCAGGGCATTCACCTTGTCTGCGCGGTTCTTGAGCATATTCTGATAGTTCGGATCATCCTCCGGTAGTACAAATCTGGAAACATTGAACTGCAGCAGCGATACGCCGTAGATTTCAAAATCCGCTGCCAGCATTTCCTGAAGTTTTGCGGAAAACTCCATCCGGTGCTTATCCAGATCAAAAATATCCACATTCAGATCCGCTACCGTATTGGCAAGATAGTCACCGATCTTGGTATTCAGTTTTTCCCGCATCTGCGCAACAAAATGTTCCTTATCCAGGTTATTTGCGCCCAGTTTCAGCAAAAACACCGCGGAGTCCGTAACCTGAAGTGACATATCTCCGCCTGCGCCCAGCTTCATCGGTACGCCGTTCGGCTGGATCATGACCTTATCCGGGGTTCCCCACTTCATGGACAGAGCCTCGGCCTTATTGATGTAATATACCTGGCTCTGGTACATATCCACGCCACCGGAGATATGTTTCTTGATAAAATCCGCCAGCAGAGGGATCCGGTCGGTCGTCAGCGTATACTCACCCGGCCCGAACACATCCATTGCCTGTCCGTTGCTGAAAAAGATCGCCTCCTGTCCTAACGGAACCTGCAGTCTTGATTGCGTGTTAAAGTTTTCCTCCGGAAACTTCCAGATCAGGTAATCCGGTGTGCCCTGATAATGAACGACATCTACAATTCTCATTTTTTGTACCATCCTTTCCAAATGTATGCTTTATGACAGATGATAATAATTCATCAGAAATCCCGCCGCTGCTTCTACCCGGTCCATCGCCGAAAAATCGTTTGTGGTATTCAGCAGGGCACTGATCTTACGGTTCTTATAGTTCTGCAATAATGCAGGCGTCAACTGCTCATTTTCCGGAATTCCCAGAAACATCCGGTAGTCTCTCGCCGTCCGCACTGCCATTTCCTGCTGCAATGCCTGTTGTTGTCTTTCCTGCAGTATTCTCTGCTGATCCAGCGGATCTGAACTCAACAGATTCGGATTCCAGCTTGCAAACTGTTGTTCAATGAGTTTAAGGGACGGCAGTTCATGTTCCTGTGCACGGTAGATCAGCTGGAAACCATTATATGCGATCCTGGGTCTGGCCATTTCAATATTGATATAGATGGTATAATAACTCCTTAATGTAGATCCGAATACGCCCTCTACCCATTCTTCATCCACTTTATTTGTGATACTGTAGGATTTCACCGCAGAAATCTCAAAGATCTGCTGACTATACGGATTGGGAAGCAGCTCATAGCTCCATCTGTCCAAAAGTGCAAACAAACCGTGTTCCGGATCTACCAGCATGGCGCCATAATTGATTAATGGTTTAAAGATACTGACAAATTGCTGTTCATACGCATTCCGATAGGCCAGATAATCCTGAAACTCATCTACACTCCATTGTGACAGCTGCTTAAAAAGCACATGAACTCCTGCACAGCAGTTATTGCAACAGTACCCTCCGCCCCGAAAAGCATGATAGCTCAATCCCAGTGTTGCCTTTTTTCCGCAAAACGAACATACTTTAGCCATGGATCATCTCTCCCTGATCTGTTACATCAATCCTCTACACTAAACCAAAGTGCGGGACGGATGCCTTTCGCATTATAACTGTGCCATGCACTGGTAAGTCCCATACCGTATCCCCAATAGACCCTGCCATCCCCGATCTGAAAGATCGGAGAATCCTGATTTGCGATCGTTCTGGTCCAGACACAGGCGCCGTCACCACCGGCTTTGTTCACCCGATCTCTTGCATAACTCGTATCCTCCGGCTGGCTGTCGACCAGACCATATCTCACATATTCCGGATAGCTCAGCAGAAATACTCTGTCAGTCGTATCCTCACCGTTCTCATATCCCTGATAATCTTCAATATACTCCAATCCGCCGGGAACCGAAAATTCCTCCACCATTGCTTCAATCGACATATCCGGATTACTGTTCACTGTTTCCGAAATCTGTCTACGGATTCCATCGGTAAATGCCACATTCATGAATTCGCCGTTCAACCACTCCCGGATATCACTGTTCTCCCAGGTCAGTCCTTCCGCCTCTTTCTCTTCATCAAACGCTCTGGAATCCAGATTGTATCGGGATACCAGCAGATATTTTCCATCCCGATAATCCATTACCATCCATTCTATCGGCTCGGCTCCGTTATCCTTATCATTATCCTGTTCAAAGGAACCCAGTTCAACCGTACTTCCGATAGAAGCATACATGATCCCAAGCCAGGGTTGCTCACTTAACAACTCCTCCGCCCGTTCCGGATCGGTTTCCAGCAGAACTTTATAAGCCGGAAGATAAATTCCCAGTGCCAGTGTTCCCTCTAACAATTCATCCCTTTGCGCCAGACTGTCTTCATAATCTCCGGCCTTATGAAAATGGATCAATGCCGATCCGTAGTTTTCTTCCGATAATGCATTTATCCCGGCTTTATAGTGTGCCGCCTGCAACATAGCCGGCGCCTCTTTATACGTTTCCAGACCATTCAGAAGATCAAATACCTCATCTAAATTCTCCGAAGCAAACGCCTCTTCCGCACGGGTATACTTACTCTCTGCGATCAGAGTATCCGCATCTTCATAAGAACTGCTTGCAGCCAGATACGAATACGCGGCATCATAATCATTCCTTGCCAAAGCCGCCTTTCCGTATTCATAATTCACACGACGCATTACTTCCTGCGCATCCGGAGATTCCAGATAAGGCATAAGAAGATCCTTTGCAGCATCCGTATTTCCGGCATCGATCTGCGCATTTGCCCGCTCACAGATATTGGAAACGATCAAAGAGGAGGCTCCTTTATACTCTCCCAATCTTCTCAAAATATCGTAGGCCTCTTCATACTGCTCGTTTCGGATCATTTTCTTTGCTTTGCTGAGTGATATATCCCGCCTTCCGTACAACATAAACCAGATGAACAGGATGATCGATGCCGCGATCACCAGCTTGGTGATCAGCTTTCTGCGGCGTCTTTTCCGTTCTTTTTCCGCCTGTTCATCCGCTGCCTTCTTCTTTTCCGCACGGATCTCATTGGCAAGCTCTTCACTCTCTTTTGCTTTTGCCTTGGCATCTCTCCAGTCCGGGATCTGCTTAAAGGCATGCATCGCATTGACTGCCGCCTGCTCATCCTTTGTATGGATCGCTTTCTGCAGCTTCCGCATACCTTCCACATATTTTGCATCCTGCCGCTCCTGGTCGATGCGCTGTGTTACGGCCTGCGTCATAGCCATGAGCATTTCTTTCTGCTGCGCATCCCCCTTTTCCATTGCATTGGTAAAGTATCTGTATTCCGGCAGCAGTTTCGGGCTCATTTTCAGATCATTCACATTTCTGCATCCGGCTTCCACCAGAAGATGTCCCAGATATGCCTTGCCGTTATCCGGATCTTTGTCCAGGATACGCTCTGCATATTCCTCCGCTTTTTTTCGATCCCCATCCTGCAGGAAATTGAACATTCTCTTTTCCAGATTCAGGATCTCATTGGAAGCCGCCGGCGCAGCTGTGGAAGCCTGTGCCTTCGTTTCCTTATTTCCGGCCCGAAGAATCTTGTTGATACCATCCGACAGGTCCTGGATAAAGCCCAATTTCCCCATATCCATCGCCTGCAGACGTGCAAATTCCGTCGGCAGATCATAAGCATCCATATCTTTATATGCCGGGATCAGTGTGCGGTTCGTGCTTCCTTTTTCCTTCTTTTCCCGGTTCAGGATCGACAGGAAACGACTCCATTCATTGCGTACCCAGACCGCTTCAAAGTACTCTTTCTTAGTGCCGAGAGCGATCATGACTTTGGAAGACTGCAGGGCAGCAAAGATATACGGTTCATAATCCTCTCCAAGTTTATCTTCCAGGGTAACCGGAGCATAGAACACCTTGATCCCCTGATTGGACAGGCGGTCATAGATCTCCCTCGCCAGTACGGAATCCTGCGTTCTCTTTCCGTTCTCATCTGTCTCTTTATAGCAGATGAACACATCGAAAGGCTTTTCACTGCGTACGATCTTTAAGTAGGCACTCTGAATGCGCTCGATCTCTTCCGCTTCCGCTTCGTAGATCTCCTTCTGTTCTTCATCTGCATATTCCAATGCGCTCTTATAGGATTCATCCACCAGTACCGGGGTCTCCTGGATCCGATGGATCGTGGGGACACGCTTCCCCGAAGCTTCCTCCACATACTCCACCCCATAACGGCACAGCACCAGAGACCAGTACACCTCCGGATCCTCGGCGTCTTCCTTCAGTGCATCTTCATAAAACTCCATAGCTTTATCAAACTGTTTCTCCTGCAACAGGCGGCTGGCCCGTTTAAACAGATTCTTTTTTACATCACTCTGAAAGCGGGGGAGTGTGATCTTTTTGCCACAGCTGTCACAGACCGCGACCTTATCCCCTTCTTTAAACTCCAATGTACCACCACAGTTTTTACAGATCAGTTCTTCCACGTCTTACTTCCTCTCCTCATTCCGTGTTCGCAAACATCAAAAAACACATCTGTTCTTCGGATGTGTTTTTCTGCTTGTCATCGCCCGTTGTCAAACCACGGTTGATTTTATCATATTATTCTGAAATTGTACAGACATATTTCATTCCTTACGCACGGGCATATTCCACGATCTCCATCGGATGGTCTGCATGCGGGAATTCCGCAAGAAGCGGGCATGGGATGTGCGGTTCGAAAGCCCGGTCATGGAACCAGGTACACTGCACTGCCTGCATTCCGTAGTCGCGTGCTGCATAGAGTTCTCTGGATCCGCCGTCGCCCACATACAGGCATTCTTCCGGGGACACCTGCAGGGCATCCGTCATACGCCGGAACAGCTCTTCATCGGGCTTGCAGAGCCCCTGCTCGTAGGAGATCAATGCCACATCAAAGAACGGAAATAACGGACACTCCCGGATCTTGTCCCGTTCATCATTAAAGGTATTGGTGATGAGTCCGATCCTGATCCCTTCCGCCTTTAAAGCCTTCAGTAACTGAATGGATTCCGCCGGGATATTCGAAAAGGTATCATCCAGAGCTGCAATCCTTTTGGATGCTGCAAGCTTTACTTTCTCTTCCGTATACATCCCCAGCTTTTTAAAGACGATCGTCAGTCCTTCCTCAATCGTATAGGTTCCGATGCTCCGATCCTTTTCGATCGCATTCCATTCTTTCCGGAACTGTACCGGATCCGCGCCGGTATCGGCAGCGATATTTTCCCCGAAATAGGTCTTGCCTTCAAATAGAGTTACCAGCGTCTCAAACATATCAAAGATCACCGCTTTTTTCATCAAAACCTCCCCGACATTATGCCGTTTTGATAAGCCATGACCGCAGCGACGGTCTTGGCATCCTGTATGGTCCCGTTGTAGCACAGTTCCAGCAAATCGGATACGTCCCACGCTTCCACATTGATGAATTCATCCGCATCCAGATGACGCTCGCTCTTTTGCAGATCCCGCGCCAGATAGATATCGATCTTTTCATTGCAATAGGCTACTGCCGATACTACGGAGATCAAAAAATCTATTTTGCCCGCCACGAAGCCGGTTTCTTCGGTCAGTTCCCTTGCAGCCGCTTCCCTGGTCGGCTCCTTCGGCCCTTCCAGCCCACCCGCGGGAATTTCCAGGGTAAAGCGGTCCAGTGCATTGCGGTACTGCCGTACCATTAAAAGCTTTCCGTCCGCGGTGACCGGCAGGACTGCCGCCGCTCCCTGGTGTCCCAGAAAATCGAATTCACAGATATGCCCGTTCGGGATCTTTACCGTATCGTGATAATACGTAAGAATAGCGCCCTTAGCGATCTCGGTCCGCTTCAGACGCTCTACTTTCATGTTTTCCAGTTTGTCCTGTATTAAGATTTCTTCGGCCATATTCCCCCTCATCCGCCCTTCGGGCACCTTCCCCCCAAAGGGGGGAAGGCAAGTTTAATAATGTATGTTCCCCTTCAAGGGGAAGGCAAAGTTACTGTTTTATTCCGCCTGGGTGAGGCCGTCTATACCGGGGCGTACCGCCATGGAATAATTGGTGTAGTACACCACAAAGCCCGGGGCAGCGCCTGCCGGCTTCTTGACATCCCGGCGCTGCAGGTAGTCCACTTCAGCCTTTTCCTGATCCGCCGCCTTGGAATAGTAGGCTGCCAGCGCGGCCGCCTGCTCGTAAACACGATCCGGCAGTTCCTTTCCTTCGGTCCGTACCACCACGTGAGATCCGGGCAGTTTCTTCGCATGGAACCACCAGTCCCCGCCGTTGGCGATCTTAAAGGTCACTTCCTCGTTCTGGTAGTTGTTTTTGCCCACATAGATATGGAAACCGTCCTCTGTCACATAGTGCAGCGGCTTACTGGTGACTTTCTCTTTCTTCGCGCCGCTCTTTTTGCGGATAAACCCGCAATCTACCAGTTCCTGCCGGATCTGGATCAGATCTTCCTCCTTACGCGCGATATCCAGCGCTACCTGGATGCTTTCCAGATGCTCCAGTTCTGCCCTGGTCTCTTCCACCAGTCCGGTCAGCGCCTCGAAGGTACGCTTCTGCTTCCCGTATTTATCAAAGTACTTCTTTGCATTTTCCGCTGCCGTCAGCGTCTCGTCCATCGGGATCTTTACCGTCGTGTTATCATAGTAGTTCAGCGCCTCATATTCCTTAACGTTTGCCGGCACCTGATAACTGTATGCATTCAGGAGCTCGCCGTACAGCCGCATCTTCTCCCGTTTCTCTGTATCCTTCAGCTGTTTTTCCTGCAACTCCAGCTTCTTTGCATTACGTTCCGTTGCTGTCTGCACGATCCTGCGCAGATCCGTGGAGCGCTGGCGGATACGTACAATGGCCTCTTTCTCTGCGTAATAGTTCTGCAGCAGAAGAGAGATGCTTTCATACGTCTTCTTCTCCGCGTACATCCCGGTATCCATAGCCGCAAACTCCTGCGGTGCGCCGTTTTCATAATAGATCACGGGCGAAAACTCACCGATCTTTACGTGACGCATCACGTCGGAAAAGGCACGCCACAGCCGTTCGGTCTCTTCCGCATCACTTAAGATACTCTGGATATCCTTCTCTGCATCCACCCCGGAAAGCCGTACGGTCTCTCCCGCCATCTGCGGTGAGATACCCATATAACAGGTCATCAGCGCCCGATCTGCCGGCATATTCTTTCCCTGCAGTCCGCCCAGAAAATCCTCTGCACATGCCAGCAACGGATCTTCCTTCTCAACGGTCTGCGCAACAAAATAAGGCCGTCCCGGCAAAACTTCACGTACCGAGCTGACCATACCCGAGATGTGCTTGATACTGTCTACGATGGTGTCTTTTTCATCGATCAGGATGATATTGCTGTGCTTGCCCATGATCTCGATCACCAGCGTTTTTTGGCACAGATCCCCCATTTCATTCAAGTGTTCCACATCCATACGGATGATGCGTTCCAGTCCCGGCTGGGAAAAACCAAGGATCCTGGCATTCTGCAGGTGCTTACGCATGACCATGCAGAAATTCGGTGCCGTCATCGGACTCGGTTTATTGACGTCCGTCAGATAGACCAGCGGCAGGGACGCATCGGCGGACAATAACAACCGGTATTGTCCGCCCTGTGTCTTGATGGTAAGTAATAACGCATCTTCTTCCGGTTGGGCGATCTTGTAGACCCGCCCTCCCGAAAGCTTATCATTCAGTTCTTTTGTGACCGCAGCCACGGTAATTCCGTCAAATGCCATAGATTACATATTCCTGTCCTGTTTCTTTTTCAGCAGAGCCGAGGTATCCAGTCCGGCGGGATCATCGTCATTCGACTCCTTCTTCGGCTTTGCCTTCTTCGTCGAGGTTTTTGCTGCTGCCTGCGGTACCGGTTCAGCCTCCTGCGCCACTGTCGTCTCCTGCGGTGTCAGATCCGCACTCTGCTCAACCGTGCCGGCTTTTACCTTCTTTTTCTTCTTCCGGAATACCGGATCGTAGCCGAAGCGCCTTCCCGCGATATCCATCAAAAACAGCAGGATCGCAATGATCAGGAAGATATTGGTCAGATCAAAGCTGCCGCTGCGGTTGCTCTGGATCGGACGCCATACATTGGTATCCAGATCGATCCAGGAGCCGTACTTATCGATAAAGGAGCGATACTTCACCTCCGTTACATCAAAACGGTACTCATCACTGTACTGTACCACGGTTGCCGTCGTAAAGGCGCCGGTCACTTCATTGTTATCATTACGGCGCACGCTGATGTTATAGAGACCGGTCTCTAAGCTGTCGATCTCTGCGGTAAATACTCCCGGTTCCGCAGTCGTAAACTCCACATTTCCGGTATTTCCGCCGGGCGCCGTAAAGATACCGTCAATGCCGGTCGTATCATTATATTCGTCCGTATGATAGGTCAATACCGTACGTCCGTCCTTGCTGTCCACCTCCAGATAATCCTCACCGATATTGGGTGTGCCCGCAATAAAGTCGATGATACGCTTCCACAGTTCCGCGTAGTTTTCTTCGCCGGAGTATGCTGCCGTCCATCCGCCGTCTACATCCGTGTTCCATGCCGCCGTCTTACCCAGACCGTACTGCCATACCGTCAGGATCGGATCGTCCAGACCGCTCACCAGCAGTTCCGAAGCTCCGGTTTTGGGGGATGCTGCAATATACCCGTGTACATTGTACCAGCCTTCCGTAAAGAGCCCGTTGGTGATCTCGTGGCTGATGCGCGGGAACACATTATACTCACCGTTCTTGATATAGGTATCTCCGCCCATATACACTTCCTGCGCAAAGATCCTCGGGATATCCGTATCCACGTCGGCAAAGTAATAACGTCCGCCACAGTCATTGGCCAGCTGCTGCATCAGCATCGTATCGGAGTACGCGCCGACTGCAACCGTAGAGAGCGTAATGCCGTCACGGTTGATCTTATCTGTCACATCCGAAAAATCATAGGTTTCACCCATACCGTCGGTCAGAAGGATGATATGCTTGACCTCCGCAGTGCATCCGCCAAGTTCCTTTCTCGCCTCTTCCAGCGCTGGCTTGATCTCCGTGCCGCCACCGTCCGTGATACTGTTGATATCACTCTCGATCCGTTTCTTATCCGATGCATTCGAGATATGATGCGCCCAGGTATAACGGTCATCAAATGCCAGGATACCTACCAGGTCTTCCGGACGCAGGCTCTGTACACCTCGCTTCGCCGCTTCTACTGCCACGTCCAGATAAGTTGCGCCGTTTCCGGCATAGGTTGTCATAGAGCCGGAATGGTCGATGACCATAACGATCGCGGTCGACGGGATCTCCAGCGTTCCGCGAAGTTCCATATTGACCGGGAGCACCGTCTCGATCGGGCTGTCGTTATAACCACCCAGCATAAAGGAATCTTCACCGCCGCAGGCGCAGAAACCGCCGCCGTAATCTTTGACATACGTCTCCAGATTATCCAGAAAACCCTGCGGTAATTCATCTTTATAAACGTTTTCCAGAATAACTGCCTTATACTGCAGCAGATCGTGCAGCGTAGTCGGGGCCTTGCCGGGTCTTAAAAACTCATAATTGACATGGGCGGCATCCAGTACATTTTCAAAGGCGTTTCCGCCTTCATTCTTACCCTTGAGGATCAGAACCTTCGGAGCATCTTCGACCTCCGCATACGCACTGAACGCATTATTCTCCGCACAGGTATCGCCCGGCGCCTCTACGTGCACCTCATAGGTCTCCACCTCATCCGCCGATACCGTTTCTTCAAAGACAAATTCATTGCTGCCGCGCTGCAGACGTACCGCCTCACGCGCTACTTCCCTTCCGCCGCTGGTCAGCACGATCTCCGCATTCGTTTCGTAATTGCTTTCCACGGAAACCGTCATATAATAGCTTTCACCGGAATGCAGTGTCTCCGGCATATCCACGGCCTTGACATAGCAGTCGTCACCGCTGACTGCAGGGATCAGGATTGATTCCAGCGCGATGTCATCTGACAGGAAGACCGAAGCCGCATTATCGATATTACCGGCCGTCTCACGTCCGTCGGTAAGCACCAGGATACGTCCGGCACCGTCTGCAGGGAGCATGGATGCCGCGCGCTGCAGTGCCATCTCATAGTTCGTCGCCGTTGCATCCGTTTTTGCACGCAGTCCCATATACATATCACGATCCGTAACAAACTGATCCACCGTCGCGCTGCGTCCGAAAGTTACGATCGCATAGCGGTTATTCTTCGGCATATGCGCCAGCTGCTCATCGATGAAATCATCAAATTCTTTGATATTTTCCTCATCGCTGACTGACATATCGACCAGAAATACCGTTGTCACATTTTTGGTCGGTTTCGGCAGCCGCAGTCCCAGAAGCGAAAGGATCAGCAGCGCCAGAAGCACGGTACGCAGGATCAGATAAAACTTCTTCTTATAGTTCATCTTGCGTACATACAGGATCCACTCAACGATCAACAGGATAAAGGCCAGGATCAGCAGGAAATTACGCATCCCGCGCCTTGCGCGTACGGCATTCATTGTGCCGCTGCCCTTGATATCCTCCGCTACGATCCGTCCGTCATGTCCGGCCGATGCCGCACGCAGGATCAGATATTCCGTTTTATCGCCACCTGTGATCCGGTACAGACCTGCTTTGGTGGTATCCGCCATCACGGACGGCATGCCTTCACCATCCTCCGGAACCGGATAAAAAAGAATCTCATCCGCAGCCACTTCAGCCGAAGGATTAAATACAAGAGCATCTCCCACCTGATACAGATCCTGTGCCAAAAGGCTCCGGTTTGCCAGATAGGATAAGGAACCTGCCATAAAGACCGGGAATTCTGCCTTTACCGCAAAGTCCGTCTCACGCACATCCAGGCCGACCACAACTTCCTTGTGATCGCCGTTAATACCATAGTAGCCGACACATTTGCCATCCACTTCCATAAACGAAGTGGCCCATTCCGGCAGATCAAACACCTGCACCGTATTGGCGCCCAATGTAAAATCTCCCAGTCCCGGGGTTACTTCGGAACTGTGTACTTTGACCACCACATGGGAAAGGGTTTCCGTTCCGCCACTATTTACAAAGCGCATCTGATCAAGCGTAGTGGAGGTATTGCCTTCCCTCTCATCACGGCCGCCCTTGGCGCCGACCGGTTCATATCCTGCGTCGTAGATCACGACATTATAGCTTCCGGCAGATAATGCGCCATCCGACAGCGTCTTGGTCAGGTCTTCGCCGGTCACCGCATAATACGCGCGTTCCACAAAGGTATTGCCCTGACTGATCAGGATACCCTTCGTCTCCCCGGCACGCTGTGTCAGGGCAAATGCACTGTTATCGATGGCAAGGCTGTCCTTGCTGTTGGTATCTGTCTCAAAACGGATCGCCGAGAGCTCCGCGTGCAGATAGCTGTCTTCCGTGCGGATATCCGAAAACAGCACGGATCCGCTCTTGCCTGCCTCCACGGATGTCTCCTGGTCTGCCAGGATATTTCCGGCCGCATCATACAGCGTGATATCCAGAAAAGCCTTGCCGTCACTGTAATTAGTGAAGCGGGCCGCCACATCATGATTGGTCTCCGAATATGCCAGATAGTCCAGTGATACGTTATTTACGGCTTCACCGACATCGATCACTTCCGCGTGGATATTCTCCGCAAATTCCGAAGCGATCTTTACGCCCTCACCGTCCGTCAGGATCGTCGCAGTATCACATTCCATCGTGGACGCCAGATGATAGGCTTCCGCCACGCTGCCTTCCTGATCGGTACCTTCGATACTGTTAATGGCATCCCGCATACGGTTACGGTCTGTGGAATTGGTCAGCAGGATCCTAGCTTCGCTGCCTACGGTGATCAGACTGACTTCACCGCTGGCAGAACCGACAAACGCCAATGCCTCTTCCTTCGCCTCTTCCAGTCTGGTCTTGCCGTCCGGATTCTTATGCTGCATCGAAAGTGATGTATCAATGATCAGTACCGTGCTGGCTCCCGTTCTGGAACGCATCATCACAAAAGGCGCCATCAGCGACAGGATCAGAAGACACATGATCACGATCTGCAGATACATCAGTATCTCATGCAGAAACTTCTCAAAAAACGTCTTGGACTGACGGTTTTTGAACAGATGCTGCCACAGGATGTTGGAAGAGATCTCCAGATCCTTTCCCCTGGGCTTTAAGATATACAATATGATGATGATCGGTATTGCCGCCAAAAATGCCAGCGGCCAAAGACTTGTAAATGACATGATCCTTTACCCTATTTCTCTAAAACTCATAAATATCACGCAGTTCTTCGAATACGATCTTATCAAATCGATCCTTCGTACTGCACAGATGATAGGAAGCATTCAGTTTCTTTGCGCAGCGTTTCAGACTTCCCGTAAACTCTTCCAGTTTTTCCATATAGCTGTTCACGGCTTCCGCATCCATCGTCACCCGCAGCTTCGAATCCGTATTTTCCGAATCGATCAGATAGTACGTACCGGACAGGTCGATCTCCAGCTCCTCTTCTGCCATGATGTGCAAAAGCACCACTTTCTGCTTTTTGAACTGCAGATACTTGATCACCTGTGCCAGCTTCGAATCATCCTCTACGAAATCCTCACTCAGAAAATCCGACATAATGATCGAAAGCCCCGGTTGCATACGGCCGGCATTCTGCACACTGCGCAGGATATCTGCCGGCTCTCCGGGTTCCAGCCGCTCCAGCCACGCCGTCATATCGCGGTATCCGGCACGTCCGCCGGAAGCCGAGTGCCTGCGGCTCACATCCGCCAGGTCATACAGCACCACGTGATCCATATTCATCAGCGCAATATAAGACAAAGCCGCCGCCAGTTCTTCACAAAGCTCCGACTTTTTCTTTTCGCCATATTCCATGGACTTGGACAGATCCAGAAAGATGCTCACACAGCTTTCCTTCTCTTCCATATATTCTTTGATATACAGACGATCCAGACGCGCATAGGCATTCCAGTCGATGGACCGGATATCATCGCCGGGCATATATTCCCTGAAATCGGAAAACTCGGCGCTGCTGCCCTTACGTACCGATTTCCGGCTGCCCAGAAGCGCCGCATTACTCTTTTTGTCCACTGCCAGTTTCAGTCTGGCCAGTCGTCCGTAATACTCCGCATCAAACATGATTCTGTGCCACCATCTGTGCTTTCACGTTCTTGATAATCTCTGCTACTACCATATCTTCATTCACGCCATCCGATACCGCATCAAAGGAAAGGATCAGACGGTGACGCAGTACTGCAGGCACTACCGTATCCACATCCTCGAAGGATACATTGTAACGTCCCTCCATAAAGGCTCTTGCCTTGGCACCGCGGATGATCGCCTGTGCCGCACGGGGGCTGGCGCCTTCACGTACATACTTGTTGCCGCCGTGAGTGGCCATCATGATGTCCAGAATATAATCCATGACCGCATCGGCGATCTTGATCTCTTTTGCCATCTGGATCGCCTGCTGCAGCTCATCTCCGTTCAGTACCGTCTGTGCTGCGCCCTGCTGCACGGATTCCGTCAAGCCCACGATGCCCGCCAGTTCTTCCTTGGTCGGGAAAGGAACCATGATCTTGAACATAAAACGGTCCAGCTGTGCTTCCGGAAGCGGATAGGTACCTTCGGTCTCGATCGGGTTCTGGGTAGCCAGTACAAAGAACGGTTCCGGTACTTTGTGGCTCACATTACCGACGGTTACGATATGTTCCTGCATGGCCTCGAGCAGCGCAGACTGCGTTTTCGGCGTCGCACGGTTGATCTCGTCTGCCAGAATGATGTTTGCAAAGATCGGGCCTGCTTCAAAACGGAATGCCGAACCGCTTTCGCTTCTCTCCATGATGTTGGTACCGGTGATGTCACCCGGCATCAGGTCCGGCGTAAACTGGATACGCTTAAAGGAAAGGTTCAGCACATGGCTGATCGTGTTGACCAGTCGTGTTTTACCGAGTCCCGGCATACCTTCGAGAAGAACATTGCCGCCGGACAGGATGGCCAGCATCACGCTTCGGATCACATCACGCTGACCGATGATCTCACGTCCGATCTCAAATTCACAGGCCAGTAACTTCTGCTGCATTACATCATATTCATTCATCGTTCTAATTTTCTCCCCTCGCTTGATTCATTCGTTTTCGTTATTCATTTTAGTTAAAAGAAGTAAAATACTCTTTGATCACATCTTCCATACCGCTGGGATAACGGCCGCTCTCGATTCCCTGATAAGCGCGTTCCGAATACTCGCCCATTACGTTGTTGTAATCCACATGATTACCGGCCCAGCCGACACCGTTCTCATAACGTGCATATCCGGTGTCCTCGCCCGACATACGGTTCCCGTACAGATCACCGTCATCGCCATCCGCATTCGGCAGGCTCACATAATCATGATGTGAACCGGCGCCGTTACCGCCGCTGCTCTGGCCCTGACCGCCACCGCCGGCTGCGTTTCCGTCACCCTGGCCGTCGCCCTGGCCATCTCCCTGGCCCTGGCCGCCCGGCTGATTTCCGCCCTGGCCACCCGGCTGGTTTCCGTTTCCGCCCTGGCCGTCCTGACCACCCTGGCCCTGCTGACCATCCTGACCGCCCTGACCATCCTGGCCGCCCTGACCATCCTGACCGCCCTGACCGTCCTGACCGCCATCCTGACCATCCTGACCACCCGGCTGCTGGCCCTGGCCCTGCTGACCACCCTGGCCCTGCTGACCATCCTGACCGCCCGGCTGCTGACCGCCATCCTGGCCATTCTGACCACTCTGGCCCTGCTGACCGTCCTGGCCGTTCTGACCATTCTGGTTATTCTGACCGTTCTGGCCGTTCTGCCCGTTCTGGCCATTCTGACCGTTTTGGTTATTCTGACCATTCTGGCCGTTCTGGTTCTGCTGCTGATTGTTCTGGCCGGTGCTGAGATGACTGTTCATCTGCTGTGCTGCCTGCTGTAACTGCTGGCTGGTGGCATTACTCTGGCTCTGGCCGCTCTGGTTCTGATTCTGGCCCTGGCCACTCTGATTCTGATCCTGGCTGCCATCCCCTTCATCCCCGTCCTGGCCGTCCTGTCCCTGCGGACCGCCCGCAGGAGTCGGGGTAGGGGTAGGTGTCGGTGTCGGAGTAGCCTGCGGATCACTCGGATTCGAGGCTTCTCTCTGTTCCACATTCTGCGCCATCTGGTTCAGCGCTTCCGAGATCTGTTCATAACGATAATCCAGTTTCTGATTGGCGCGCTCAAAATCCTCCAGTGTTTCCGCCTGCTGCATCTCATTATAGGAAGATTCCAGAGAATCGATCATATCCTGAAGCTGCTGCTGTTCTTTATCCGTCAGTTCCTCTTTGTCGATATTCTCCAATGTCTGGATGGCTTCTTCGATCTCCTCTTCTTTTTCTTCGATCATTTTGTCGACCTGATGCTTCTCTTTTGCAAGCGCTCTGGCCTCACTGGGCAGTATAAAGAATACCGCCATCAGAGCAAGCAAAAGAAGCGGCATGACCAGCCGGTACCATCCGATCTGAAGCGGGATGCGGATGGACTGTTCCACACGTGAAAGGCCCTGTACCGCATCGCTGCGCTGCAACCGGGAAATACGGTCATCCGAATCCAGCGCTTCATAAGCTGTTGCGACACGTTCTTTTAATCCAAAGCCATCGATCCTGCCGGCTGCCGCATGCATATCCCTGCGCTGCACACAGCCGATCACGATCCCTACAACGAGTCCGAGTACTACCGCCAGGATCGAGCAGACATGCGCATAATAGAACGGGCGCAGATATGCATATACCTCAACGAGCGTTCCGATCAGAAGTCCTATACACAGCCCTTCCAGGCTGCGTCTTAAAAGGATGCCTGCATTGATACGCTTCTGTACTTTTTTGATCCATTGTAAGAGATAGGCTTTTTCATCCATTTTCCTGTCCTCCTGTGGTATCTGTGACGCTACGGTTATCGGTTATACTGCTCTGTACTGTCGGCACGTCATTTGTAACAGGCTGGGTCTCCGGTGTGACCGGCTGCACTTCGGGTGTAACAGACTGTGTTACCGGTGCAATTGTCTGTGCTTCCGGTGTGATCGGCTGCGTTACCGGTGCAATTGGCTGTGCTTCCGGCGCGATCGGCTGCGTTACCGGCGCAATTGTCTGTACTTCCGGCGCGATCGACTGCGTAACCGGTGCAATTGGCTGTACTTCCGGCGCAATCGACTGCGTAACCGGTGCCACGGATTGTCCCGGCTGTTCCGTAACGGGTGTGATGTTCTGCGGTGCTGCTGCCCCTGCCGTCTCTGACGGCATTCCGTTTTGCTGTGCCGGTGTTACATTCTGCTGCCCCGGTGTCCAGTTCTCCGGCACCTGCTTCGGCTGCGACCGGTCCAATGCTACCGTTGGCTGTTTCTTTTTCTTTGTATCCTTTACATACCCATGCAGCGGATCGATCCTGCGCGCAGCCAGTTCTTGAAAGAGAATGGAGAATCCGATCATGGCCGCGCCGGCCAGTGCCACCCAGATCCATCCGGTAATACTTGAGTTCATACCGGCCCCAAACAGATCATTGCCGCCAAGCATCAAAGCAAACATCTGCGTGATCGCCGACACCGGGTTTAACAACATTAACATGGAAACGGAACCGGTGCTGCTGAAGCCGGATGCAAAAAGAATGATCAGCGTCGGGACCGTGGATGCATTGGCATACACGAAGTAAAATACATAAGTCAGGATGATACCTGTAATGGATTTTGTGGTCAGGGTAGATGCAAAGATTCCCAAAGACCCGGTCAGTATCGCAAAGATCAAAAAGGCGATCATTGTAATAAACAGGTTGATCCAGCTCAGACCGCCCAGTGTAAACGACAAGGCCATCAGCGGGATGCTTCCCACCATAAACACCATCACACGGATCACGGCAGATGCAACTTTTCCGCGGATGATCGCACGCGGTGTCATTACCGTAGTAAGCAGGATATCAAAGGTCTGCCGTTCCTTTTCTCCGGATACGGCGGTTGCCGTCATGATCGGCATCAACAACGCGATAATACCGAATTCCATCACGGAAATAACAGGGAACATAACCACAAATGCCTGGTAATCCGCAGAATAACCGTACCCGCTGAACTCTTCAAAAATGATCCAGATCGCAAACAAAAATGCGATCAGCAGTACCGCTTCATATGCAAACAATCCCCATGCGATCTTCATACTGCGCGACAACACGCGAAGATCCTTTTTCACGATCGGGTTGATCCTGATATTCTTTATGCGTTCCATCCCGCACCTCCCTGCTGCATATTCCCGTTATTCATCATTCCTGCCGGCTGCTGTGCCATCGCATTCGGCATTCCCATCGGCTGTTGCGCCATTGCATTCGGCATTCCCATCGGTGCCTCCGGCATGTCCTGCGGCGCCATATTGTTCTGCAGCTGCATCGGGTTCACACCGGTCAGCTGCATAAACAGGGTCTCCAGATTAGATTCCTCACGATGGTATCCGCCTACCATTACGCCTGCCTGCATCAGCGTGATCATAATGCGGTTCACTTCCTCATCGGTACCTGTAAAATTGATCACGATCTCATTCTCACGAACCGATACAACGGATACTTCCGGCAGCTCCCGCATATGTTCCACAGCTTTATCCATATCGCTGCGGATCTGAATGATCAGATGGTGCTCGTTCCGTCCCAGACCCAGGATATCTTCCATCCGGCCCGCGGTAACAAGACGACCTTTGTTCATGATACCTACGCTGTTACACATTTCTGCGATATCCGCCAGAATATGGGAACTGATAATGATCGTCTTCCCCATGGAATTTAAGTTCATCAGGAGTTCCTTCATTTCCACACGCGCTCTCGGATCGAGACCGGAGGACGGCTCATCCAAAACGAGAAGCTGCGGGTTGTGCAAAAGCGCACGCGCCACACACAGTCTCTGTTTCATACCACGGGACAGCGTATCAACATACACTTCTTCCTTGTCTGCCAGGTTTACCAGATCCAGCAGATCCCCGGTCATCTTCCGGATCTTATCATCACCGATCCCGTAAATAGAGCCGTAAAACTCCATATACTCTTTTACTTTCAGATTATCATATACTCCGAAGAAATCCGGCACATAACCGATGCACCGTCTCACTGCTTCCGACTGATGCTTCAGCTCATAGCCGTTGATATGGATGGTACCGTAATTGGGTTTCAGCAGACCGCACAGCATACGGATCGTCGTTGTTTTTCCCGCGCCGTTCGGCCCCACGAAGCCAAACAGATCTCCCTTCGGTACATGTAATGACAGATTATTCACGGCAAGAAATTTGCCGTAACTTTTACTCAGATTTCCTAAATACAGCATTTCTCTCTCCCCCTACTTCGCCGCGTATATACACAAAAATGATTCTTCACTGTTACCGACACCCTGCAGGATCTTCTCCTTCGAAGAGGTGACGCCTACCACAAAACTGCTCTCGCCCTGCAGTTCATGGGCCGCCATCGTCAATGCCGCCATCAGCTTTGCATAACGGTAGTCTTCCTGATCGTACAGTTTTCTGGCAAATGCCGCCAGATCTCCCGGATTGGAATACGAATTTCTTCCGTAACCGGAAAGTGTATACTGATCGCCGCTCTCCAGATCCGGAATGATCTGATAGTAGCCGTCACATACCACCAGCACATAATCAAAGTCATAATCTGTATCGTTATCGATCGTGCCTGTGATACCGGAACGTTTCAGCTCAAGTTCATACTCCAGCGCTCCGTATTCGTCCGGATTCGGCTGTCTGGATTTTAAATATGCGCTCTCAAACACCTGCGTGGGACGATACTGGATCTGCACCCCCTTCGGGTTTCTGCTGGTCAGACAGTGGAACTGGTCATTCGAAGCATTATCGAGATAATTATCCTCCAGGAGAAGTGGTCCTGCAGTTGTCATATCATCATCCAGGGTGATGGTCCACGGCTTCTGGCTTGCAGAAAAACCGAAGATATAATCTGCTTCCTGTCCGGTACCGTCCGCTTTTGCCACACGTATCGTTTCAAACATACGGTTACGCACGGTGAAACCACGGCTGGCAATAAATACGAGCAAAACAAACACAAAGGACATGATCGGTACGGCGTACCAGATCTTTTCACGCTTGTCAAATTTCTTGAGTACCAGATACAGGATCGGTCCGACCAGGATCACATAGATCACAACGATCGCAGACAGCAGTCCGGCATTCAGTTTTGCCTGTCCCTGCATCACACCGAAAATCCGTTTCAGCTCATAGTCGGATAAAACATAATTCTTAACATTTGCCGTACTGAAAAAAGAAGAGGTGGTACTAAACAGATCCCCCGCAAAATAGGGACGATCCAGGTCCGGATCCGTAAGTGAAAACTGTGCCAGCACGATACCTCCGCGGCCTACCGTTTTCATCCGGGCATCTCTTGCCATATTCTGTACATAAGAGGATCCGTAATTGATATCCGAGAACATGATATAACCGTTGTTCGCATAGTAACTGTAATCATCATACGGCATACGACTGGCCAGGGTGGCTTCCATCATCTGCTGATCAAATGCATCAAATGTCTCATCCCCATTCTCGCCGGTACCGATCACCAGAATGCCGCCTTCTTTCACCCATTCCTCGATTTCCGTGATCTCTTCTTTTTTAAGGGAAGAAACATCATAATCATCGATCACGATCATAGAGATCGTATTTAATGTGATCTCATCCGTCAGTTCCGACGGCATCAACGCCTGGCTCTCCCATTTCCGGTCGTTATTTCCATAGGAATAGTATCCGTACGCCGATGAATTATAATTAACCAGATAATCCAATGCGCTCGGATCATCGCAGAGAATCCCGATGTGGGAAGATGCATCCGCATCGAACAGCTTGTACAGTTTTTCATACTGTAACGGTGTCTTCTTTTCGTTGAGGATCTGTACTTCAAATGTGGCATTCTCCAGATCCATGCCCTCGATCACCGGAAAACTGATCGTTACATTTTCCGTTTCCTCTTCTGCCACGGCAATATAGCATTCGTATGCATTCAGATGCTCATTATGACTGTATTTTTCAGTAACACACAGTCTCAGATAACCGCCGAAATCATCTCCATGATTTGTAAGGCTCACCACAACATTGGCTGTCTTGCCTCCGTCCGTCAGTTTTCCCGTTGCCGACACATCATAATCTTCATCCCCTGCATGTACCGGCAATGCCGCAGATACGCATGTGATAACGATCAACAGGCCGGCCATCAGTGCAGACCACACTTTTCCGAAAAAGAATCCCTTATTTCTTTCCCTGCTCTTTAACATCTTCTCCCGCCTCTCTGGTTCCTATAAGAAATCTTATCGTGAAAATGTAACAAAACAATTTTCACCAAATAACAAAATACCACAATTTACCCTTAATTACAAGCAACGTTAAATTGCAGCCATGTAAGTTACGCTTGACATAACGTATTTTTATGGGAGTTATAAAAAATGTTTTCTTATATAGTAAAATAGCGTTCTGCTTGCAGAACGCTCGCGCCCTATAGCAAAAAAAGGTTCTGTCTTTCGACAGAACCCTTTGATCATCAGTGTTTTTTATGCTTTCTCTCCGATCAGCCAGTCGTACATATCCTGGTATTTTCCCGCAGATACCTGCCAGGAGAAATCTACCGCCATCCCGCGGTCGATCATCTTGTTCCACTCGCGGCGTTTGTCATAATAGATCTTCTCCGCATATCGGATCGTTGCCAGCATCTCGTGCGCATTGTAGTTCTGGAAGGAAAATCCGGTCCCGGTGCTGTCATACTCATTGTATGGCTCCACCGTATCCTTCAGGCCGCCCGTCTCGCGAACAATGGGTACGGTACCGTAACGCAGCGCCATCAGCTGCGACAGACCGCAGGGTTCAAACATGGACGGCATCAGAAACGCATCGCAGGCCGCATAGATCTTGTGGGACATCTCTTCGGAATAGTAGATATTCGCAGACACCTTATTGCCGTATTTCCAGTCAAAGTGCTTGAACATGTTCTCATAACGCTCTTCACCGGTACCGAGTACCACGATCTGTACGGCATCCTGACACAGTTCATCCATAATATAAGCGATCAGATCAAGCCCCTTCTGATCGGTCAGTCGTGAAACGATCCCGATCATCATCGTCTTATCATCTTCATCCAGATGCAGTTCCTTCTGCAAGGCTCGCTTATTCTTGATCTTTTCCTTGCGGAAATTCCTGGTATCATAGCGGAACGGGATCAGTTTATCCTTGGCCGGATCATATTCTTCATAATCGATACCGTTGACGATACCGCGCAGGTCATTGCTGCGTGCTTTCAAAAGGCCGTCCAGACCTTCCCCGTAGAACGGCGTCTTGATCTCTTCCGCATAGGTATCGGAAACCGTGGTGATCGCATCGGCGTATACCAGGCCGCCCTTTAACAGATTGGCATCATGGTAACTCTCCAGCTTGTCCGGCGTGAAGAAATCTGCCGGGATACCGGTAATGTCACGCATCTCCTTCACATCCCACCGCCCCTGGAATTTCAGGTTATGGATCGTCATAACGGTCTTCATACGGGCAAACAGCGGATTGTTGCGGAAACGCTCCTTCAGATAGACCGGTACGAGGCCGGTCTGCCAGTCATGGCAGTGCAGAAGATCCGGTTCAAAATCCAGAAGCGGGATCGCGGAAAGCGCCGCTTTGGAGAAAAATGCAAATTTTACGATATCATCATAGAAATTGCCGCTGTAGGGGCGGAAACCGCCGAACATCATCTCATTATCGATGAAATAGTACTTTACGCCGTCTACTTCGGCTTCCAGAATGCCCACATACTCGTTCTTCCAATGGAAATCCATATAGAAATGCGTTTTGTAGGTCATCTTATCTTTCATGGCCTGGGACATGCAGGTATACTTGGGCAGCATCACACGCACATCAAAGTATTTCTTATCTACACATTTCGGAAGAGATCCGACCACATCGGCCAGGCCGCCGGTCTTGATGAATGGTACACCTTCAGATGCAATAAAAAGAATATTCTTCATTACCTTCCCTCCAAATCCGGACATGCCGAAAACTATAGTTCTTTATGTATTATATACTATCATCAGGTGTTTGCAAAGTATTTTTTTGTATATTTTACACGATATCAAAGAAATTGACGGACTATTTTTCCTTGGCCGCCTGTGCCTGCGCGATCAGATCCTTTGCATTACCCAGCACCGCATCCGTCAGGGTATCGCCGCCCAGCATACGCGCCAGTTCCTTTTCCCGATCGGCTTCCTGCAGCGCCGAGATCCCGGTCTCCGTCTTGCCGTCATTCTCGCCCTTTTCGATCAGGAAATGATGGTCTGCCATCGCTGCGATCTGCGGCAGATGCGTGATGCAGATCAGCTGGTGTTCCCGGCTTAAGCCCGCCATCTTTTCCGATACCTTCCATGCCGTTTTACCGCTGATACCGGTATCGATCTCGTCAAAGATCAGGGTTTCGATCTCGTCCTTTTTTGCAAAGACGGATTTGAGCGCCAGCATGATACGGGACAGCTCACCGCCGCTGGCCACGTCCGCAAGAGGGCGTTTCTTCTCGCCCGGATTGAGCGAGATCATAAACTCCACATTATCATACCCATGCGTACTGTAATTTTCCGTACGGTCTATACGGATCTCAAAACCGACCTTCAGGAAATTCAGATCCTCCAGATGCTGTATGATCTCCGTCTCCAGTACGCGTGCCTGTTTTTCGCGAAGGGTATGTGCCTTTGCACAATAGTCATCCAGCGCTTTCTGCGCGGCATCTTTCTGCACCCGCAGCTTTGACAGCGTTGCATCCAGATCCGAGAGTTCCTCCAGTTTCTTCTTCTGTTCCTCCAGGTAAGCGAGTACGTCTTCCGTGGTTGCGCCATACTTCATACACAGCTTGTCCAGCACATCCAGGCGTTCTTCGATCTGTGCGAAGCTTTCCTCATCAAATGCCGCCTCTTCCATATAGTCATCCAGTGATCTCTGGATATCCCGAAGCATCTCTTCCGCCGTATCCAGCTGCTCCGCACTCTCTTCCAGTGCATCGTCAAGCGATGCTGCCGCGTGCAACTCACGGATGGCACGGTCTAACTGTGCCAGTGCGCCACCGTCCGCATTCAGTGCTTCCGATACCTTCTGCAGAGCATCAAAGGTATTCTTGGAATTCTTCATTCTGCGGTGCTTCTTCTGCAGCTCTTCTTCCTCGCCTGCAACGACATTGGCTGCTTCGATCTCAGACACTTCGTATTCCGCCAGGGACAGTTCCCTTTGCCGCTTTGCATCATCAATCGTCAGACGCTTCAGATCTTCTTCTGCCGCAACATACGCATGGTATGCTTCTGCGATCTTTGCCAGCAGAGCATCCATCTTTTCACCCGCATAGGCATCCAGCAGTTCACGGTGCCGCGTACTTTTTAACAGCGACTGGTGCTCATGCTGTCCATGGATATCGATCAGAAGCGCCGCCAGTTCCCGTACCTGTTTTACGGTCACCGTTTCCCCGCACACACGGATCTGTGAGCGTGTCGCGCCGATCTTGCGGCTGATGATCACCGTGCCGTCTTCTTCTACCGGCAGATCCAGTTCCCGCACCTTACGGATCGTATCTTCATTTTCCAGATGAAAGACCAGCTCGACCAGGGCGTACTCTGCGCCTTCCCGCACCACGTCCTTATCCGCCTTTGCACCCAGCGCATAATTGACCGAGCCGATGATGATAGACTTACCGGCACCGGTCTCACCGGTCATAATATTCAAACCCTTCCCGAAATTGATCTCCGCTTCCCGGATCAGGGCCAGATTCTTTACGCTTACACTTTCCAGCATTTTGTTACTATTCTCCTAAAAACGATATTCACCTACCCGGTCCGCCTCTGTTACTGAAGCTTGTGCTGCAGCACTTCCAGGAACCCGTCATTGCTCAGTTTGATGATCCTCGTAACGCGGTCGGTCCCGGATACCACAACGATATCCTCCGGTCCGAGGATCCCTTTGGCCGCTCCGTCAATGAAAAAACCGGCTTCCACCTGTTTCTGACTGTAGGTAGGCAGCAGTTCGATCTTTACCACATCTTCTGCTGACAATATAATGCTTCTGGTATTGAGAGTATGGGGACAGATCGGTGTTAAAACCAAAAGTCTTGCATCCGGTTTCACAATGGGGCCGCCCGCAGAAAGATTGTAACCGGTAGACCCGGTAGGCGTGCTCACTATAATACCATCCGCCCTCTGTTCCGTCAAGAATTTATTATTGACATAGACACGATAGCTGATCACCTGGATATCGCCCCTGCGGGAGATCACCACATCGTTTAATGCATAGCTGGTTTCTGCCGTTCTGCCGCCTGCTTCTTCGTACCGGCCGGCGATCATCATCCGTTCCTCAATGGAATAATCATCGGCGATCAGGCGCTTTAATGCGATCTCGATATCCGAAACCTCCACTTCCGTGAGGTAACCGATCGCGCCAAGATTGATACCGAGCATCGGAAGTTTCAGATGCATCGTATTCTTGGCTACGGACAGAAGCGTTCCGTCCCCGCCGATCACCAGGATCGCCTCGGTATCCTGCGGAACGACCGGATCGTTCTCCATCTCCACCAGGTCATATACCTTTGACACCGCCCCCAGCGTTGCCAGACAGGCATTTACACGATAAGCCACCTTCAGCCCGGTATCTTTGATGCTGTTGGAGATAATGCAAAATCTTCTCATTCTTTTAAATCCTCATGCGCGCTTGCAACCAGTGCATTCACATCGATCTGCGCCGGGTCCGCTTCCCTTTTGGTGATATGCAGAAGATATTCAATGTTCCCTTCCGGTCCGCGTACCGGGGAATAATCCAGCCCGAGTACGGAAAAATGGTTTTCCACAGCCGAAGCGATCACATCGCGGATGACCTGGATATGCACCTTGGCATCACGTACCACGCCTTTTTTACCAACCTGCTCCCGGCCTGCCTCAAACTGCGGCTTGATCAGGCATACCATTTCGGCATCGTTTTTCAGCAGGGGATACGCCGCCGGAAGTATCTTGGAAAGAGAGATAAACGAAACATCCACAGAAGCAAAATCGATCTCTTCCGGGATCTGCTCTTTCGTCACATAACGGAAATTGGTCTGCTCCATGCAGACCACGCGCTCGTCACTGCGCAGCTTCCACGCCAGCTGGTTTGTCCCGGAATCGATGGCATATATTTTTGCGGCGCCGTTTTGCAGCATGCAGTCCGTAAACCCGCCGGTGGAAGAACCGATATCCATGCAGAGTTTCCCGTTCAGATCAATGGGAAAGACCTGCAGGGCCTTTTCCAGCTTCAGGCCGCCACGGCTCACATAGCGCAGCGTATTTCCCTTCACCTCGATCTTTAATCCTTCCTCCGCAAAGGATGTACCTGCTTTGTCTTCACGCTGTCCGTTGACAAATACATCTCCGGCCATGATCAGCGCCTTCGCCTTTTCCCTGGATTCGGCAAACCCGAGTTTTACCAGCAGTACATCCAGGCGTTCCTTCGTCTTTGCCATCAGTTCAGCGCCTCCAGTATACGATAATAAACACTCTCGGCATCGATCTCCGTCTCGTGTTTTAAGATATCCACATTACCATGCTCGACATAGGAATCCGGCAATGCAATGCACAGCTGCTTCGGCCGCACCTCTGCCGGTACCTGCGCATCCATAAGCTCCCGGAACTGTTCTCCGAAACCGCCTGTGATCACATTTTCCTCCAAAGTGACCACCAGTTTGCTGCCGCGGGCATACTCCGCCATCGCCGGATCCAGCGGTTTTACGAAACGTGCGTTGATGAGCGTACAGCGGTGTCCTTCCGCCCGCAGTTTTTCACATACTTCCTCTGCCGTTTTCATCATACTGCCCACACCGATCAGACAGATCTGCGCTTCCTCATCCTTATCGATCACTTCGCACTTTCCGTAAGCCATGGGCTCACGGTTTTCTTTTAAGCCGTCATAGGCTTCGCCTCTCGGATAGCGGATCGCGCAGGGGCCTTCCTGCTCCAGGGCAAATTCCAGCATATCCGCCAGCTCCCATTTGTTCTTGGGCGCCATCACCGTCATACCGGGAATGGAAGACAGATAGGTCAGGTCAAAGATGCCCTGATGGGTCTCACCGTCGGAACCTACCAGGCCCGCGCGGTCTACCGCAAATACCACCGGCAGTCCCTGTAGACACACATCATGCAGGATCTGGTCATAGGCGCGCTGCAAAAACGACGAATAGATCGCCACCACCGGGTGCATCCCTCCGGCTGCCAGTCCCGCCGCAAATGTCACCCCGTGCTCCTCTGCGATACCCACATCAAAGAATCGGTCCGGGTACATATTGGCGAAACGCTTCAGCCCCGTGCCTTCCGCCATGGCCGCCGATACCGCCACCAGTTCCGGCTTCTGCTTAGCCAGCTTGCACATCATCGTTGCAAAGACATCCGTATAGTTTGCCTTCTCCCGTACTTTCTTCGGCATGCCGGTCGCCACATCAAAAGGCTCAGCGCCGTGGAAACGGGACGGGTGTTTCTCCGCCGGACTGTAACCCTTGCCCTTCTGCGTCAGTACGTGGATCATCACCGCGCTCTGTACGCGCTTCGCATAGCGGATCGCCTTCATCAGCCGCGGCACGTCATGTCCGTCGATCGGTCCCAGATAGGTAACGCCCATATCCTCAAAGAGCATGCCAGGCACGATCATCTGCTTTACCGTGGATTTTGCCTTGCGCAGCGTCCGTACCATCTTCTCATTGCCGGAACGCATCAGGGACTGGTACACGCCTTCCTTAAGATCCAGATACTTCTCCGCCGTACGCACGGAGTTCAGATAATTGGAAAGTCCGCCTACGTTTTCCGAGATGGACATATTGTTGTCATTTAAGATGATGATAAAATTCTTACGCAGTTTTGCGGCATTGTTCAGCGCTTCAAAAGCCATGCCGCCGGTGAGCGAACCGTCACCGATCACGGAAACAACCGTATAATCTTCTCCCTTCAGTTCCCTGGCCTCTACCAGACCAAGCCCTGCCGAGATGGACGTCGAAGAATGTCCCGTATCAAATGCATCGCAGTCACTTTCCTTGCGCTTCGGGAAACCGCTCATACCGCCGTATTTACGCAGCGTGCGGAAACCTTCCCGTCGGCCGGTCAACAGCTTATGCGTATAGGACTGGTGTCCCACATCCCATATGATCTTATCCTCCGGCAGATCCAGCGACAGATGCAGCGCCATGGTAAGCTCTACCGCCCCCAGATTGGATGCCAGATGGCCGCCGGTCTCGCTGATCGAACTGATCAGAAATTCCCGGATCTCTGCCGCCAGCAGCGGATACTCTTCCTTTGAAAGTTTTTTGATATCATTCGGCCCCTGAATACGGTCCAGGATCGGCCCGTCTTCCATTGCCAGGATCTGTTCACTATCCGTTTTCTTATTTGACATATCTCTCCCCCGTTCGGCTTACCGTTATTATTTCCGTCGTTCCACCAGATGCTCGATCAATTCCGCCAGAAACTCTTTTGCCTCTTCGGCCCGCTCGCTGCCATCCGTTTCCAGCGCCCGTACCAGGGCCGCCGCTTCCTTCGAAAGCCTTGCCTGTTCCTGCTTTGCGGCATCCATCCCAAGATAGGACACATAGGTCTTTTTGCCGTTCCGCTCATCCGAACCTACCGGTTTGCCCAGTTCCTCGGTCGTACTCTCGATATCCAGTATATCATCCTGCAGCTGGAACGCGATTCCCAGATCGTAGCCGGCTTTCTGCAGATCCTCACGGTTCTTCCCGGAGATCTCCGTACCGGCCAGAGCCGCGCCGCATCCCAGTGCCGCCTGCAGCAATGCTGCTGTCTTGTTCTCATATACATACAGGATCTGTTCCTGTGTAAGGCTCAGTCCCTTTTCTTCCGCTTCCACATCCAGACACTGTCCGCCTACCATGCCGTAGATACCTGCTTTTTCCGCCAGCAGCGCAAGCGCCTCGATACAGCCTTCCCGCTCTGCGCCTTTTGCTTCCGCAAATGCCTTCATCGCCGTTTCGTAGGCATAATTCAAAAGACCGTCTCCGGCCAGTACCGCCATTCCCGCGCCGTATTTGATATGCGTGGTCGGCATTCCGCGGCGCAGTTCATCATTGTCCATTTCCGGCAGATCATCATGCACCAGCGAGTAATTGTGGATCATCTCCAGCGCTGCCATAAAATATTCCACGACTGTGCCTTTACCGCCGCACAGTTCGTAAGCCGCCTGCATCATCACCGGACGCAGACGCTTTCCGCCCGCTCCTACACTGTAGCACATCGCATCCATTACCGTCGATGCATAGCCGCTCACCTCCGGCAATAACGCCATCGTCACGCGCTCTGCTTCCGCCGTTCTGTTTTGTAATTCTTCTTTAAAATTCATCGGTTGACCCATCACTTTGCAATAACAATACTTTTTTCTCTACACTGTCGATCTGTTCGTTGCACGCTTTCAGAGCACGCATACCTTCCTCATACAGCCCGAATGCCGTTTCCAGAGGGATCTCATTGCTCTCCAGTTTCTGAAGGGTTTCCTCCAGAAAAGCAAAATTCTCCTCCAGACTCCGTTCCTTTTGTTCCGTTTTCTTTTCTGTTTTCTTCTCTGCCATCACTGTTCCCCACTTTCCGTTACTACTTCCTTCGCCTCTGCCCGGATCCGGCCGTCCTTCAGCCGCAGCGTCAGTTCATCGCCCGCCTTCACCTGCTTCGTTTCCCGGATGGCCTGCCCCTTCGTATCCGAAAGGTAAACATATCCGCCTCCCAGCCGGTCCAGCGGTGATCTTGCCTTCATACGTTCCAGCAGGATCGTAAACTTTGCCTTTCTCTCCTGCAGCAGTTTCTCCATCGCCGGCTGCAGCCGCTGTTCTATTCTCTCGTATTGCAGCTTTTTCTCCCGCAGATGGCGCTCTGCCAGCGGGATCATGCGCTCCTGCATACGCTCCGCGCGCTGACGCGCCTGTTCCAGGCGGTAATTCATCGTCCCGTTATAAGCATCCTCCAGCCTTACGGCACGTTCCCGCAGCGTATTTAACTGCCCCTTCGGCGAATGCTGCTTCAGACGTTCGCCGGCATTTTCCAGCCGCTGCCGGTACCGTCCGGTCACGGCGCTCATCGCAAACTCCAGCCTGCGCGCAAAACCGTCCTTCTGTGCCAGGATCTCACGGATATCCGCTACCGCAAGCTCTGCTGCAGCCGAAGGCGTCGGTGCCCGCAGGTCCGCGACAAAATCCGCGATCGTATAATCGGTATCATGCCCCACGGCACTGATGATCGGCACGCTGCAGTCAAAAATGGCCTGTGCCACGACCTCCTCATTAAATGCCCACAGATCCTCGATCGAGCCTCCGCCGCGCCCCACGATCATCACATCCACGCCATAGGCTTCCAGGGCCCGGATCCCGCGCACGATACTCTCCTTTGCCGTCTCCCCCTGCACCGTTGCCGGATACAGGATCAGCTGTACATAAGGATTCCTTCTGGTTGCCACGTTGATGATATCCCGCACCGCCGCGCCAGTCGGCGCCGTTACGATACCGACTTTTCTTGCATAAAACGGGATCGGCTGTTTGTATTCCGGCGCAAACAGTCCTTTTTCCTCCAGCCGCGCCTTCAGCCGTTCGAACTGCTCGGCAAGGTTGCCCTGGCCTTCCTGCACGACACGGTTGACGTAGATCTGGTATCTGCCGCCTTCCGTATACACGCTGATGCTGCCGCTCACCACCACGCCCATGCCTTCCTGCATTCGGAAAGTTAAGGACGCCGCGGATGAACGAAACATCACACAGGCAATGACTGCCTTTTCATCTTTCAGTGAAAAATAAATATGACCGGAATTATGATATTTCAGATTACTGATCTCGCCCCGGACCTGTATGCTCGAAAGCATATAGTCCTGGTCGAACATGTTTTTTATATAAGAACTTACCTGTGATACAGAATAAACATTCTTTGCCATAGACAATGTCTCATTTCAGGCCGTAAACTTCGCCAATACTCCATTGATGAACTCAGACGATTTTTCCTGCCCGTATTTTTTTGCGATCTCTACGGCTTCATTGATCGCTACCGCTTCCGAGATCTCGTCGTCATACAGCATTTCATAAAGAGCCAGTCGTAAGACCGTAAGTTCCACACGGCCGATACGGGAAGTATCCCATCCGTCGATCTTCTCATCCAGCTTTTTGTCCAGTTCCGGAATGAGCGGCAGAATGCTCTCTACCCTTTTGGTCACTTCTTCACGACTCTTCGCAAAAGAAGCCGGCAGGATCAGCTCCTCCGGTGCTCCCTTTACACCCTTTGCTTCCGCTTCTTCCATTTTTTTCTCGAAGAAACGCTCTTCTTCATCCGCAAAAAAGAGACGGATCTGTTCCTCCATCTCTTCCGGCGCGTAATAATCCGCGCTGAATAATACCTGAAATACTTTTTCTCTGTTTGCCCTTCTGCTCATGGATCACTTTACCTTAGACATATTGACCGCTGCTACACGGATATTGATATCTTCTACCGTAAGGCCGGTCATCGTCTCAACGGAATTTTTCACCTTTTCCTGCACCAGCCGGCTGGTTTCCGGAATGGGATAACCAAAGCCGATCATAATAGACAGATCGATGCTCACTTTGTTATCCAGAAGGTCTACGCGCACACCCTTGGTCAGTTTTTTCATACCGACCTTGCTCATCACCTCGTTCGTGATATCTCCTACCACAGAACTCACACCTTCCACCTCGGAAGCTGCCAGCGCCGCGATCATGGATACGACATCATCCGCGATCTGAACCGAACCGACGTTGTTTTCATCTGCGCGCAACGTGATATTGTTTGTTTCCATTTCCGAAAACTCTCCTTTCATAACCAGGCGTTGATCAATTTCAGAAACTGATCAACGCCTAGTATAACACATAACTTTATATATTTCAATTGATGATATTAAAACCAGAACGAGATGATATACAGATCCTCATCTGTAAAATAATCCACCGATTTTGCTCCGGCCGGCAGGTAGTCGAACACTTCCTGTTTCTCCAGAAGCTTGGTCACACACAGATTATAAACCGCTTCCGAAGAACACTTGAAACTGACATATTTTTCTCCGGCGCTCATCGCTTCTTCAAAAAGCTTTTGCAGCTTGGACGGCTGATAACCGATGACGTAATCGCCTTCACGTACATAATAATTAGCATCCGTTGCGATACAGTACGGCATGGGCATCACATTATCCAGCGTATGCGTATGGTTCATCTCTTCCGTCGTCACATTCAGGAAATGATAACTCACACCGTTCGGAAGCGTATCGCCCTCATCCGCATTACTGATATATCCTGCGTCTCCCCAGGTCGCATCTACGTAGTAATACGATCCGTCTACATTGACCAGGTTCCAGGCATGACCCTCACCGTTATTTACCTTCCCCACAACCATGGTGCAGGGCACATTCATACCCTTGAGAAGATACTGCACTGCTTTTGCATATCCCTGGCATACCGATTCGCCGTAAAGAAATACGGAAAGGATATTCTGGTTATCCCGCGCGGTCAGGTCATAATCCGTTTTCTGGATGATATATTCGTAGACATACTTTACTTTTTCGTAATCCCTTGCCCCCTGCGGCAGACCAGATTCACACTTGGAAACAAACGCATCGATCATCGGCTGATACGCATCACACTGTTCCTTGCTGTAGGTATACTTTCCGCTGAAGGTGAAGTAGCAATTGTCACCGCTGCCATAGCGGCTGTAACCGTATCCGTCGATCCAGTAGATCTCCGGATGATCCTGAAATACACACAGAAATACCTTCTTCAGAGTATCCGCGTCTTTGGCTGAGATCAGGATATTCTCCCCGTGCTTTTCGAGCACCATCAGGATCTCCGTGTACAGAAGCTGCTGATCCGCTTCCATCAGGTCAAAGAAATAATTGCCCGCCTGCTCGCGCATCCGTTTCTTGAGTTCGGTCTCCGTGATCCCGATGGAAATACGCGCCTTCTCGAGATCCACACGGCTGCTGCGTACGATCGTACGGTTTTCCGTAGAAGTCGGGGCTTCGTATCCGGTCTTTTGCGGGAGCGTATAAGCGCCGGCTGTACTGCCCGCTTCCTCTCCCTGCGCAGGTGTCTCCGCAAGACCGATATCGGATGCTTCAATGGTTCCCTTGCTGACACGCGGCGCCTGCGCATCTGCGTCAGCCACCTTCGTTCTGCCACAAGCAGACAGCATCGATACGATCAGTACCGCTGACAACAACGCCTTTCTGCCATTCGTTTCTTTTCCCATACTTCACCCCCGGGGGTCCTTCCCCCTTCCGGTAATGTCACGCGCCTGCTGTCAATCCCTGACTCTCCCCGTCAATCCTTACCAGTCCTTGCCGAACTCGCTCAGCTGCAGTCCCGGATTGCGCTCTTCTGTCATGCCGACACTCCATGCATTTACAAAGAGCAACAGCGGATTGCCTTTCAGATCCTGTACTTTCTTCATATCTGAAGTACCGGTCAGTTTCTTGACATCCACTTCGTTCCTGTTCACGATCCAGCGGATATGCTCATACGGCAACGGTTCCAGCCGGATCTCTACGTTGTATTCATTCTCCAGGCGGTACTTCAGCACATCAAACTGCAGCACACCTACCACTCCGACAATGATCTCTTCCATACCGGAAGCGATCTCCTGGAAGATCTGGATCGCACCTTCCTGCGCGATCTGCTCCACACCTTTTACAAACTGTTTCCGTTTCATGGTATCCACCTGACGTACCCTTGCAAAATGCTCGGGTGCAAAGGTCGGGATACCTTCGTAGCGTACATTCTCCTTCGGTTCACATACCGTATCCCCGATGGAAAAGTTACCCGGATCAAACACACCGATGATATCGCCGGCATAGGCTTCACTTAAGATCTTTCTCTCATCGGCCATGATCTGCTGCGGCTGCTGCAGACGCATCGTACGTCCGCTCTGCACGTGCTTGATGTTCATCTGCGCATCAAACTTGCCGGAACAGATACGCATAAAGGCGATACGGTCACGGTGCGCCTTGTTCATATTCGCCTGGATCTTAAAGACAAACGCAGAAAAACCGTTTTCTGCCGGTTCCACTACCTTGCCTTCCGAAACACGTCCGCTGGGTGCCATCGCCATATGCAGATAGTGCTGCAGGAAATACTCCACACCGAAGTTGGTCAGCGCCGATCCGAAGAATACCGGTGTCAGCTTGCCGGCACGTACCTGATCCAGATCAAAATCCGCACCCGCGCTCAGCAGTTCCAGTTCTTCATCCAGTTTCTCCGATGCCTCCGCACCAATGAATTCGTGGATCTTATCAATGTCCGCGATCTCTTCCGTGGTACCTTCTTTGGTACCCTTTTCCGTATCAGAAAAAACTACCAGTTCCTTCTTTTTCAGATCATACACGCCTTTAAAGTTCTTACCGGATCCAATGGGCCAGTTCACCGGACAGGTATCAATGCCCAGTTCCTTTTCCACATTGTCCAGCAGATCAAAGGTATCCAGCGCATCGCGGTCCATCTTGTTGATGAACGTAAAGATCGGGATCCCGCGCATCGCACAGACCTTAAACAGCTTCCTGGTCTGCGGCTCCACACCCTTGGATGCATCGATCACCATGACCGCAGAATCCGCTGCCATCAGCGTACGGTAGGTATCTTCCGAGAAATCCTGGTGTCCCGGTGTATCCAGGATATTGATGCAATATCCGTCATACTCAAACTGCAGAACGGATGAAGTGACCGAAATACCTCTTTCCTTCTCGATCTCCATCCAGTCCGAAACCGCATGTCTTGCAGTCGCTTTTCCCTTTACGGAACCCGCCAGATTGATGGCGCCTCCGTACAGCAGCAATTTTTCTGTCAAAGTGGTTTTACCTGCATCCGGATGCGAAATGATCGCAAAAGTCCGTCTGCGGCTGATCTCTTCCGATAATGAAGCCAAAACTCTTTCTCCTCCCCACGTAATACCGGCTCACAAAAAGAACACAGTATCCTGTTTCATTACATTATATTCCTTTTTCATGCAAATAGCAACATGAAACTAGTATACAACTACATTTAATTCTATTGTTTCAAACAAAAAGTGTGAACCATTCGCTTTTAGTCGAACAATTCACGCTTTATGTCAACGATAATATCTGAAAATTCTGACAGTTTGGTGATCCTGTTCCATCTCCTGCGCAGAAAGAAGGAAATAGTTATAGTTCAGCACTTCCTTCCGCACGCCGTTATAGTAGATGATCGGATCATCCCAGGTCACATCGATGTATTTCCACTCACCTTCAATAAATACACGGTTCCAGGCGTGGTCTCCGCCTTCGCCGTAACCGGTCACCATTTCGCACGGTATTCCGAGAACCGTCATCGCATAGGAAAACAGATCTGCATATCCGGCGCATACCGCCTGTCTCTGATAGAGCACGCCGGTCATAAACTGATCCTGACGTCCGCTCAGGGTGCCATAAGTAGTATTATTGATGATCCAGTCGTGAACCGCTTTTACCTTTTCGCGCTCGCTCATCGTAACATTGGTGATCTGCGAGACGATATCGATCACGGCAAGCTTGGCATTTCCGTTCGGCGTTGTCGCATAAGCCGCTCTTCCTTCATACACGCCATAATTCTTGTAATGATTCCATAACGCATTTTTTGACGTGCCGACACTGGCTGCGATATCCGGATTGTCTGCTGCATAACGCTGCGCGTCAAACAGCGCTGCTTCATCGGTGGAAGTCGAAAACCGTCCCGTGCAGATCGTATCCCCGCCCGGATATTCCACTTTGCAATATCCCGGCCTGGATTCCGTGATAACGCCGTTTTCATATACGGTGCCGGCGATGATCACCGCCGAAAACACCTTGATACGGGCCTGTGCATAATCCGGCCCAAGTTCTTTTGCATACGGAAGCCGTCCTTCTGCCTGTCCGCAGGTCAGATAATGCTGATATAACAGCGTGGGATCCGTGCCCAGCACTGCGACCACATCCGGGTTTTGCTGTGCATAAAACTCCGCATCAAAAACACTGCCGTCCGGCATCTGCTGCGGCGCTGCCATCGCTCTGATCGGCAGAAAAGTCAACGCAAGGAGAAAGAATACAGCCGCTGATATCCATAAATGTTTCTTCTTCATCCGCCACCCGTCTTTCGTAAATGCTCACACAACGTTTTATCTGGAGCGCGCTTTTCCGAAACAGGAAAGCACAATGATGCTGGCGCCGGTATGCGTTCCGATGATCGGGCCCACATTGGTGATCATAAAGTTATGATAGCCCAGACGCGTTTCGATCTCATTCCTTAAAAATTCCGCATCTTCCAGAGCATCTCCGTGAGCGATCACGAGCATCTTCCCGTTTTCGCCCTTATACGGCTCGCCCAGCTCTTCCAGATAATCCACCAGCGTCGTCAGCGCCTTCTTGCGTCCGCGGATCTTCTCTGCCGTCTGGATCTTGCCCGCATCATCCAGATACAGGATCGGCTTGATCCCGGCCAGATTGCCGACGATCGCACTGGATTTCTTGACACGTCCGCCACGCCACAGATCCATCAGATCATCTACCGTAAAGAGCGTGCAGGCCAAAGGACTGTACTCCCGCACCCACGCGGTCACTTCTTCAAACGACTTTCCTTCGTCGCGCATCTGCACGGCACGTACGACCATCAAACCTTCACTGGCCGAAGCCGTCTGCGTATCCACGATCTCGATCTGCTTGTCCGGATATTTCTCCAGGATCTCCGATACCGCCACCTTTACACTGTTCACGGTGCCGGAAAGGCCGGATGCAAACCCGATGTACAGAAACTGATCGGTTTCATTGATGTGCTCTTCAAACCACTTCTTTGCTTCATCCACATTTACCTGGGATGTGGAAGGCTTCGCCCCTTCTTTAAGCATCTGGTAAAACTTCTTGTTATCCAACGGATTCTCCGCATTATACACGGTATCGCCCACGATGGTGCTCAGATACAAAAGACCGACATCGTGTGAACGCAGCCATTCCAGCGAAAGATCGCAGGTGTTTTCCGTTAAAATCTTATACATACTCTTCCTCCTGTTGTACCGTCTCCCTCCCGGAGCTCCGTTCATTTCCGTCCGTGCCGGGATGCAACGGTTCGCTTTACATAACACGGCTTATTCTAGCATACCGCGAAGGCAATGTAAAGAAGAATGTCATCTAATGTAGTTTTTAATACTACATCTTTCAAAACAGCGTTCTGCTTACAGTACATTATACGCTAAAAGATCGCCGTTCCTGCAATCTTCCGCGGGATCCCCAGGTATTTCAGCACGGTAGCGCCGATATCGGCAAAGGTCTCTCTTGTGCCGTAATCTCCCGCCGGTACATTTTTTCCGTAAGCCACAAACGGCACATACTCCCGGGTATGATCCGTGGTCTTTGTGTACCCCGGATCGCAGCCGTGATCTGCCGTGATGATCAGGATATCCTCCTCACGCATCTTTGAAAGCATCTCCGGAAGTTTGGCATCAAAATAGGAAAGCGCAGTTGCATAACCGTCGATATCCCTGCGGTGGCCGTAGATCATATCCGTATCCACCAGATTTGTAAAACACAGTCCTTCAAAATCCCGGTCCATATATTCCAGTGTACGCTCGATGCCCTCGGCGTTATTCTCGGTATACACAAAATCCGAAATGCTGCGTCCGGCAAAGATATCCTTGATCTTACCCACTGCCAGCACGGTCTGTCCCGCTTCGATCACCTGATCCAGGATCGTTGTCCCCGTCGGTTCCAGTGAAAAATCGTGCCGTCTGGGCGTACGGGTATAATTGCCGTTACCGCTTCCGATAAACGGTCTGGCAATGACACGGCCCACGGCATGATCGCCCTGCAGGATCTTTCTGGCGATGCGGCAATACTCATACAATTGCTCCGGCGGCACCAGATCTTCATGCGCCGCGATCTGAAACACCGAATCCGCAGAAGTATACACGATCAGTTTGCCGGTCTTTACGTGTTCATCACCGTATTCATTGATGACCGCCGTGCCGGAGTAGGGCTTATTCACCAGCCAGCCTCTGCCGGTCTGTTTCTCAAATTCATCCATCACTTTCTTTGGGAAACCGCCCGGATAAGTCGGCATCGGATTCCTGGAGATGATCCCCGCCATCTCCCAGTGTCCCGTTGTCGTATCTTTCCCCCGGGATGCTTCCGCCATACGCGCATACGCGCCCTTCGGCTCCTTCGCACCTTCGCTCCAGTCGATGCCTTCGATATTGAACAGTCCCAGATCCTTCATATTATCCATATGGAATTTCTCACTGGTCGCGCAGCTCTTCAGCGTATTACTCCCGGCATCCCCAAACTGTTCCGCATCCGGCATCTCACCGATCCCCATGCTGTCCAGCACGATCATAAATACTCGTTTCATCTGCAAGTCCTCCTGAATATTTCGTATAGCCGACCATACATTTAATCCATTACATTGTAGCATACACCTGTCATTCCGAAAAGATACATCTCCACCCAAACCACAGGGACGGTTCTCCGGCTCAAAATGAGCCACAGAACCGTCCCTGTGGCAGCTTTTTTCAAAAAAATACAAAAAAACAAAAAAAGTGCTTGCATTTTATCCGGTACTGTAGTATTATCATCAAGTACGGCACTTATGGCTCGTTGGTCAAGCGGTTAAGACGCCGCCCTCTCACGGCGGAAACAGCGGTTCGATTCCGCTACGAGCTGCGCTGAATGAATCTCTGAAACGCCCACAAATAAAGGCTTTCGGAGATTTTTTATTTGCATTAG
>JAFWRC010000127.1 GCA_017508825.1 Lachnospiraceae bacterium | reverse complement strand
CGGATGCCGATGAAAAAGGAAAGCCTCAAAAAACTGTTGATGGAGTTGGTGCGAAATCTGGATACGGGAGATCTGTTTGTATATTATCAGGTAACCAGAGGAACGGCGGATCGGGAACATACATATCCTGATGTCCCTGCAAATCTGTGGGTAACGATCCGTCCGACGGAACTGGATTATGAGATCGGTCCCATCAAATTGATCACTATGGAGGATACCAGATTTTATCATTGCAATATAAAAACACTGAATCTGTTACCTTCTGTGCTTGCAGCAGAAAAAGCAAAGAAAGAAGGCTGTGAGGAGGCGGTGTTTTACAGACCGGGGGGAAGGATCACCGAATGTTCCCACAGTAATATTCATATCATAAAGCATCAAACGCTGATCACGGCTCCGGCGGATAATATGATTCTTCCGGGTATAACACGAAGCCATTTGATTAATCTGTGTCTGAAGAACGGTATAGCGGTCAGTGAGGTGCCGTACACATTAGATGAACTGTACAGCGCAGACGAAGTGATCGTGACCAGTTCCAGCAACATCTTCCGGGTGGTCGGGGAAATTGATGGAATGCCTGTAGGGGGTAAGGCGCCGGAGTTGATCAGTTTTCTGGCGCATAAAATGATAGATGAGTTTATTCAATCTACGGATCGTAAGTCAGATATATATCGTTCAGGTTACGGTTATGACTGATCGTTAAGGCATAGTTGACAAACAGGGGTAGATTCCTATATACTATATTATTAGCCGTGCAGCCGGGGCAGTAGCGGCGCCCTGCACTCCAAATCCGCTTTAGGGAGGGTGATGGTGTTTCGAGGGCTTTTTACCTGTGTGGTTAGCCCTGCATAAGCGATGTTGAAATTCGGGTCTTACGCAATGCGTGCCTGTGAACCGTGTCAGGGTGGGAACACAGCAGCACTAAGCGGGAATTCGTATGTGCCGTGAGGTCGCCTGGGTGGAGTTGGCTGTGCAGTAAGCGCGCATGGGTTCGGTTCGACAGGCACCGCACGGTTTTTGAGTGCATAAACTCTTTCCTGCAGGGATGGATGTTTCTTTGCGAGGAAAGGTAACAGAAACGAGCAGGCAGAGGGATAGCCCGGATTGCGGATTCCTGAACGGATTGCGTCAGCGATCCGTGTTTATGGAGGGGAGATAACCATGTCAGTAAAAGATTTCTTCAAACTGGTTCTGATCTATGTGGTTCTGGTGATCTTCGGGACCGTTATGTATATCGTGAGTTTCCATACGCCGCTGTTTGCGGGGATGGATGTGTTCTTTTACCGCGGACTGGCTCTGATCATGTTCTGGGGGGCTGTAGTGGCGGCATTGATGTTTCTCCTGAAAAAGATCAAATGGAAAAAACTGATCACCGGCAGGGATATCCTGCTGCTGTTTGCGGGCTTCTGCTGTGTGAATGTGGTGATCTTTACCCATCTGCCGGTGACGGCAGAGCGTTCCATTTCCGTATTTATGCTCGGATATATGACAGATCATGCCGGCGAGAGTTTTACGGAGGAAGAGATCGGGGATTATTTCGTGGACCGTTATGTAGGTGATTTCGGAGCGTTTTCCAAACGTTTTCATGAGCAGGCGGTGACCGGCACGATCGAAAAGGATGCGGAGGGCGAAGGGTACCACATCACCGAGAGCGGAAAGAAGCTGATGGGACTGTATGATGCTGTGGCGGACTGGTATGGGCTGGATAAGAAACTGATCCATCCGGATGAGGCAAAGTAAAAAGAATGCTGGGAATCGTCTACATCCTGTTATGTCTGGTCACCGGCAGGAATATCGTAAAACTGCTTTATCCCGAAGTGCTGACACTTGGGGATAAGAGCTATAGCGGAAAAGAGCTGGGACTGCCACGGTTTATGGTGGCATTCCCTGTTTTTTATCTGACGGGCACCCTGGTACTGACGTGGGGTGTTTATATCACCGCATCCCTGATGAACCTGCTGCGTGGGGGGATGCGCCACCCGCTGGATCCGGCCAATACGTATATCTTTATTATGACAGTCATCTTTAATGTTGTTTGTGTTGTTTTGGAGTGGCGCGGATACCGGCGGGAGAAGAAGGCGTTTCAGCGGCCGGAGCTCAAAACTCTCCTGCAGGTGATCACCCGAAAGATCCCGGAATGCATTCTGGTGGCGGCGGTCGCTTATTTCTTTGTGAAACTGATGTACGGTACCTTCCGGATCGAAGAGGGAAAGCTGCGCATCGGGCTGTCTATTTTCAGTGATTTTGCCGTGCATATGGGCATGGTACGTTCGTTTTCCTTCGGAAACAATTTCCCGACACAGTATTCGCATTTTGCAGGAGAAGATGTGCGCTATCATTTTATGTTCCAGTTCCTGGTGGGGAATCTGGAGTTTCTCGGAATGCGCATCGATCACGCGATGAATGTCCCGAGTATCCTGTCGGTGGTCAGCGCCTGCATGCTTTTGTATGTGTATGGAGCGAAATTGTTTCACGGGCGGCTGGCCGGAATCCTTTCGGTGCTGTTTATGATCTTTCGTTCTTCCCCGAGCTTTTTCCGCTATCTGAGTGAGCTGCCACAGGGGGAGGATTTCCGGAAAGAAGTCAAGGAGCGCGCCTTCTTTATGAACTATACACCGAACGAGGACTGGGGATTGTGGAGTCTCAAGGTGTATGCCAACCAGCGGCATCTGGCGTTTGGCATGATCGCGGTCTTTTTGCTGCTGATGATCTACACGCCGCTGGTATTCCGGCTGTTCGGGCGGCTGAAGAAGATCCGGACGAAACAGGAGGATACGGAAATCTTGACGAAAGCAAACCGGATCCGGAGGTACTTTGAAAGGATGCGGATGATAGTGGCGCAGTGGGGGCGGGCGGTCCTTTGGGACCGGGATTGTATCCTGCCGGAATCCTATAGCCGGCCGGTCTTCTGCGGACTGGTACTCGGGGCGCTTGCTTTTTGGAACGGCGCGATGGTGATCGGCGCGCTCTGTATCCTGTTTGTGATGGCGCTGGCTTCGACACACCGGCTGGAATATCTGATCACGGCGGGGCTTAGTATGATCATGTCTGTTCTGCAGACGCAGGCGTTTATCCATGGGGATGCCGTGGCGCCGCAGCTGCTCTACGGCTTTATCGTGCAGAACAAGACGATCTGGGGCGTGGGGATGTATCTGGTGGATCTGTGCGGGCTGCTGGTCGTACTGGTGGTGGCAGGGATCGTGCATTACAGGGGCTCCCGCCGTTGGCTGCTGGTCGCATTTCTGGCGCCGGTCCTCTTTGCGTTCCATGTATCCCTGACACCGGATGTAATGGTCAATCACAAATACATCATGCTGTCGATCATCCTGCTTTCCGTAATGGCAGCGGGGCTGCTCAAGGAACTGTGGGACAGCCGCAGGCTCGTGAGCCGTATTGTGATGCTTATGATGTGCGTGATCATGACGGCTACCGGGGTCTATGAAGTACGTGTCCAGAAAAATGTGGATGAAGAAGCCTTTGAATATGCGCTGGATGATGATCTGATCGAATGGGTAAAAAACAATTCCGATTCCAAAGCGCTCTGGCTGACGGACTGGATCTCGATCCACGAGGTTGTGCTGGGCGGCGCGATGCTGTATTACGGCTGGCCCTACTATGCATGGAGCGCAGGATACGATACCTATGGCAGGGAAGCGGTGGTGGCACAGCTGTTTTCGGAGGGGGATCCGGACCGGATGCGGCAGTTGATGAAACAGGAAGGCATCCGTTATATCATGGTTGACAACGGCGTGCGAAACAACGAAAATTATCAGGTACGCGAAGATGTGATCCAGAGATTGTATCCCGTGGTGTATGAACGTGGGAGCGGAGACTGGCGTCTGACAATATATGAAGTAGAGGAGTAATTCGGAAAATGCGTTTTGAAAAATATCTGTATGGCAGCAGCTGTCTGCTTATTCTGGGAATCGTATACGGGACGATGGGCAGTGACAGTGCCCCGATCCTGACATGGTGGCTGACTCTTTTTTTGCTGGGGATTGGTTTTTATCCGCTTAGTAAAAAACTGTTCGGTTCCTTTACGGATCATGGTTATCTGTTCGGAAAAGTGCTGGGAATGCTGGGGGGCGGTTATCTGATGTTTCTGCTGGGCTCGCTCAGGATCCTGAAATTTACAAAAGGCGGCGTGCTGATATCTGCCCTGCTCGCGATCGCGCTTGTCTGGGGGATTGCCTTCCTTACCGGAAAAAAAGAAGGTATGCGGAAACTGTTTCAGGAAATGCCGGCGGACGCGATGCTGGCGAGGGAACTGCTGTTTCTGACGGGTTTTGCGGTATTTGCCTACTTAAAGGGTTTCAATCCTTCCGCGTACGGCACGGAGCGCATGATGGATTATGGTTTTATGACGAGCATGGCCCGTACGGAATATTTTCCGGTACAGGATTTCTGGTTTGCCGGGGAAAACTTGAATTACTATTATTTCGGGCAGTATCTGATGACGTTTTTAACAAAGCTTTCCGGAAATGAGGTTGTCTACGGATATAATCTGGGACTGTCTATGTGCTTTGCATTATGCGCGTCGCTTTCTTTTTCACTGGTGTATCAGTGGATGTACGGGCATTGTACAGATGAGAACAAGGAAGGACCGCGGCGGATCGCGGCATTTGCCGGCATCCTGGCAATGCTGGCGGTAACCTTTGCGGCGAACTGCCATTACATCATATTTAATTTTATAGTACCGATGCTGTGGGATATGCTGGATCCGGAAGGGGAAAAACCGAAGTACTGGTTTGCGGATTCCACGCGCTATATCGGTTATCAGCCGGAGACCGATGACAAAACGGCGCACGAATATCCGGCGTATTCCTTCCTGCTGGGTGACCTGCATGCGCACGTGATCAACATCTTTGTGGTGCTGACCATCCTGGCGATCCTCTATGCCTGCATACGGACGGCCAAAGCAGAAGAAAAGCGCAGGTGGGACTGGGGAAAGATCTTATTGGATGTGCCGGTACTTACGATCGGCTTTCTGATCGGTATCTGTATGATGGAGAACTACTGGGATTTCCCGATCTATTTTATCGTTTCCGGTGCGATTCTTCTGGCAATCCATCTGCGCAGCGGGGATACGCCGCTGAATGTAGCGGCGCGTACCGGCGTACAGGGGATCATGGTAATTGTTCCGGCGGTGCTCGTAGCCCTTCCGTTTTCAACGCATTTCCATGCGATGGCAAACGGATTTGCAAAAGCAGAGGACCATACGGTATGGTATCAGCTGCTCATCCTGTGGGGACTGCCGGTAGCGGTCCTTGTCGGACACTTTGTCAGCATGGCGGTAAGATGCGAAGCTAAGGGCTTCCGGCCGGTGATGCGGGCATTGGAGCGTACGGATCTGTATGTGCTGCTGATCGGATTGTGCGGGGCGGGCCTCATCCTGATCCCGGAACTGATGTATGTGGTGGATATCTATACCAGCGGATTCAAACGTTTTAACACGATGTTTAAGCTGAGCTATCAGGCGTTTATCCTGCTGGGACTGGTGATGGGGTATGTGATCGGCAAATGGGTCACAAGACCGCAGAGTGCAGCACAGCGCAAATGGGGTATCATCGCAGGGATCGTATTGCTCTGGTGCTGCGGCTACTTCAAAACGGCGCTGG
>JAFWRC010000126.1 GCA_017508825.1 Lachnospiraceae bacterium | reverse complement strand
GGGGAATCGCCATTATGGAGCGCTTTATGACGGATGACAGGATGCGGGCACACTGCCAGGGGTTCTACCGCGATACCTGCAAGTTTTTGATCGCGGCGTATCTTCGGAATGATGAGCCGGAGAAAGCAGCGGAAGAATGGAAGCGGCTCACGCAGAAGATCGATGAATATGTTGCATTCTGCAGTAAAGTGTGTGAGGCGGACAGAGAAGCGATAGAGGCTGAGTACGGTAAGAAGGCTGCAGAAAACATGTCGCATTACACAAGGGAGTATATCGACGGCAAGCTGCAGTTCATGCGAAACCAGCTGAAAGGCTGGTGCAGCGAAGAAGTATTTGCCAAGTTTGAAAAAATGATCTGAAGATATCACGAGTTACCACGGGGACGGTTCTCTGGCCTGTATTCAGCCGGAGAACCGTCCCCGTGGCTCGTTTTGAGCCAAAGAACCGTCCCTGTGGCATGACAAATGCCGGACGATAAGGTATACTGATACGGAGATCAAGGGAAGGGGAGATATGACATGTCAAATATCATGGACCGGGGTGTGCTGGATCTGACGATGGTAGAAGGGGACAGGTTTATCCTGGTCATCTTTGATGATATCGAGTGGGAGTATCAGACGCGCGTACAACACGCGCAGATGCTGCAGGATAAGTTAAATGATTATCTGGGATATATCGCAAGCGGGCAGGCAGAAGAAGCGAAACCGGGACTGCGGCCGGTGATCCGTGTGATGGCACAATATTCTTACAGCAAATACTGCATTGATTTCCTGGAACGGATCCGGGACTTCATCAAACAGCATGATGATATCTGTGAACTGGAATGGACACACAGCAAAGAGGACGGACCTTTTGCGGACGGGTTTATGGATGAGCCGGAAATGGATCCGGGTAAGATCTTTCCGCGTCTGAAAAAGAACTGGGCGGAAAAGCCGCTTGAGACGGTGTCGCTTTTGTCCGGAGCCCCCGGAAATCATTCGGACTATCCGGACAATCTGATCATGATCCGGTTTATGGAAAGCTATATCGGTATGTTTGTTCTGGATGCCGGAGAGGGGTATGTCGCAGTGACCTATGATATGCTCCCGGAAGGAATGACGGTAGAGGAATTAGAAAGCCGGGCGTTTGATAATCTGGTCCGGGACGTACGGTATCAGAGCGCGGAATCCAAAGTCAAGGGGATCAACGGGATCCTGGCCGGGGGAAACTTTGAGGCGGAGAGCCTTCTGTTCCCGGATATCTGGGCTTCGATCGCAGGGGACTTGGATGACGATGTGGCAATCTGCGTACCGACGAAGGATATCGTATATTTTACAAAGGCAAGCGATAAAAAACTTCGAAAGAAAATGACGGAAATGGCAGAAGAGATGTTTCGCACCAATCAGAAAGAAACGCCATTTCTGCTGTTTAGTAAAGATGTCCTGCTGTATCAGAGAGAGACGAAACAGATCCGGGTTGTGGATACTTTTTTGTAAAAAAAGGTATTGACACTCCCCCTGGGGAACCCCTTAAGCTGGTCTTATCAAGAGAAAAGACCGGTCATATGGTAAAAGGAAAATAGGAGGTTCCGAACATGGACAAAAATACGGATAAGAAAATGACATCCGGCGAGATCGCCAAAAAAGCAGGAGTATCGCAGAAGGCGGTGCGTCTGTATGACGAAAAAGGGCTTCTGAAGCCGACCGGCTATTCGGAAGGAAACTATCGGCTTTATGATGAGGGCTCGCTGGAAATCTTAGAGAAGATCGTAGCGCTTAAGAACATTGGTTTTTCCCTGGAAGAGATCCGGGACAATCTGGTGGCGGGCGATGCCGTAAATGTGGAAGAAGCGCTTCGCATCCAGCTGAAAAAAATGGAAGAGAAACACTATCAGATCGATAAGGTGTGCGCTGCGATCCATCGGACACTGGAGCGGAAAGACAGGGAACTTGACTGGGATGATGTGGCGGCGATGGTGCAGAACATCAGCCTGGACCAGAGAGCGGATGAGCGGCACTGGGATGCGCTGAAGCATACCGCGAAGGAACAGGACTGGTATGAGAAGATCTTTGAGAGCCTTCCGGTCAAAGCGGGTGACAAAGTCCTGGACCTGGGCTGCGGATACGCAAAACTCTGGAGAAATAACCGGGACCGGATCCCGGAAGATACAAAGATCTATGGTTATGATGTGCGCGGCAGCTGGGCGGATGATTTTGAAAAGTATATCGAAGAAAACAAAAACAGCCTGTCGGCAGGTGTAGAGATCCGGCTGGAATTCTCGGATCTGGAAAAAGAAGAGACCTGGGAGAAGATCGCAGAGGAAAAAGAGTATTCCGTGATCATTGCGCATTATCTGCAGTATATGCTGGAAGATCCGGAGGCAATGGTCAGGCATTCCGCGGAAGTGCTTGCCGATGACGGCGTATTTTCCATTAACGGTCCCGGTGTCAGCAAGTGGCATCTGTTTCTGCGGGATATTATGGAGAAACTGGGAATAAGGGCTGAGGCCATCGAAGAGAAGATCGCGCAGCAGAGTACAGTAAGAAATACCTTTGAGGATATGCTGCGGAGGCATTTCGGCAGGGTAGAGTATGTAACACTGACAAACCGCTGGCATTATGAGGATGCGGACGAACTGCTGCAGAAGCTCAGGGAAACACTAGCGGATCAGGAAAAACTGATCAATGCAAAGCAGAATAAACTGAAAGCCTGCTTTGAAGAAAAAATCAGGGAAAACGGCGAGATCGTGATCGACATCGATTCCTCCTTCTGGCACTGCTCCAAATAAAATACGTCAAACAAGCCATGGGGACGGTTCTTGTGGCAACAAGATCGAAGATCATTAGCCACAAGAACCGTCCCCGTGGCTTTTCATTAGCCACAAGAACCGTCCCCGTGGCTTTTTTTGAGCCGGAGAACCGTCCCTGTGGCTTGTAATCAGGGCACATTTACAGTAAAATAAAATAGTATTGAGCAGACCTTTTTCGGGGGAGAAAAGGCTGGCGTGAAGTATACGGGGTGTATTGGGGTTACACAGGGTTAAAGGAGGTATTTCATGAAGCTGTCTTTTCGGGAGAAGGCCGCTTATGGTCTTGGCGCGGTTGGCAAAGATATGGTCTATATGCTTTCGGCCAGCTACATTCTGTATTATTATCAGGATCTTTTGGGAATAAAGGGTTTACCGATCATCAGAATGAGATCGTAAAGAGCGCGTGAATCATATCGCGCAGTACGGTCTGAACAATATCCCGCTGGATATCAAAGTGAAACTGGCGGAAGCGATGACCGTGTATCGCATGACATTTGAAACCGCCTATGCGCTGTACGGAAAGTACGTCGGAAACTGGGGCGGAAAGGCAACTACTTTTAAATTTGAAGCAGCGAAAGATGGAAAAGTAGTTCAAACCGTGGTAAAATCTGCTGTCGGGAGCCTGGCGCTTGATGTGAATGCCGATCACACGGTGCTCAGAAGGAGTATAGCAGCGAGGTGGTATTCGATGTCAGACTCCCGTAGAAGAAGAGACGGAAGGGAATGAGGATGGAAGAAGTAAAGGTGCTGATCATCGATGATGATGAAGTGATCGCGCAGTCGACAGCGGAATACTTCAATATGTTTGATGTGAAAAGTGCATACGTGACGGGATATGACGAGGCGGTTGAGTTTTTGGAAAAGAACCTGGTCTCGCTGCTCCTGCTGGATATCAACCTTGGTGACCGCTCCGGTTTTGAACTGTGCCGGAAAGTACGGGAAAACTATGATATGCCGATCCTGTTCATCAGTGCAAGGAGCAGTGATGATGATGTGCTGATTGCGCTGAACATCGGCGGGGATGATTATATCAAAAAGCCGTTTACCTTAAGCATCCTGCTGGCAAAAGTAAAGACGATCCTGGAACGCTATGAAAAAGCAAAAGCAGCAGTGCTTATGGCAGAGCAGGCGCAGGGCGAAAAAACAGTGCATCCGGAAGCGAAAGATACGAACGGGACAGAGATCCGGCTCACCAATACGATCATTTTGGATACGGCAAAATACAAGATCCGGAAGGGAACGGAAGAACTCGGACTAAAAGCGATGGAGTTTAAACTGCTCAAATATCTGTATGAGAATGCAGGAAGAGTGGTGACGAAGGAGGAACTGCTGCAAAAGGTCTGGGATGATGAATTTGTCGGAGAGGGAACGCTTGCCGTACATATCCGGCATCTGCGGGAAAAGATCGAGGAAGATCCCAAGATGCCCCGCCTGATCAAAACCATCTGGGGTGTCGGATATATCATGGAGAAAAGTATTTAATGGAAACAGCGGCATGAAAGATTATAAGAAGACCGTCGGAACGCTTACCGTTCTCTATTTCCTTGCGGTATTGTTCTTTGCCGTGCTGACGATGCCGGGAAAGAGTGATCCGGGCAGAGATGAACTGGTGCTTAAACTGAATGAGATCGCGCGAGACATAGAAGACAACTGGTCGCGCCCGGAAGAGTGGAGCGGGACAGATTACGGCGCAGATTATGTTGTGACAGATCCGACCGGAGAAGTAATATATGTGAACGGATCCGGAGCAGATGAAGCGGAAGCATCACCCGAAGGTGATGCTATGAAGTCGCTCCAAGCCGCGACGGGCTCTCCGGATCAAAGATCCGGAGCAGATAGAATCCCCGTGGAGACCGCGATCAAGAACGGCTATCCGTACCGCTATCTTATTGTGAACGGGCAGATGCTTGGCTATGTCATACTGCTTGACGATGGCACAGGACAGATGGAGCTGCTGCGGTTTTGGATGATCGTGGGACTGGCGGCATTCGGTGTAGTGCTGGCTGTCATAGCAGCTCTGTATGGAAATTATGTAACAAACAGGATCTACCGGCCCTTCCGGGAACTGAAGGAGTTCGCCGGACGGGTAGCAGAAGGCAAACTGGATGAACCGCTGCAGATGGACCGGAACAATCTGTTCGGTGCGTTTTCCGAGAGCTTTGATATCATGCGTGAGGAACTGAAGGAATCACGCCTGCGGGAAGCGGAACTGCAAAAGCGCGAAAAGGAACTGGTGGCGTCCTTAAGCCACGATCTGAAGACGCCGATCACCGGTATCAAACTGACCTGTGAAGTGCTGTCGGCAAAACTGGCGATGGAAAACGGACCGGAGGATTACGCGGGAAAGATCGATAATATCTATAAAAAAGCCGATCAGATCGATGGGCTGGTGAACGACCTGTTTTCTGCGACACTGCAGGACCTTGGTGAGTTTAAGGTAAACTGTACGGATGTCAATGCAAAGGTGCTGGCAGAGATCGTCCGTAAATATGATGATAAGGGGCTGGTACAGGCCGGTGAGGTGCCGGGAGTATTGGTCCGGATCGATGAAAAGCGTATGGGCCAGGTCATCGGAAACATCATCGCCAATTCCTATAAGTATGCCGGAACAAAGATCGAAGTGGGATACCGCGTGGTAGATGAATATCTGGAAATGAGCATCCGGGATTTCGGCCCGGGGGTACTGGAAGAGGAACTGGGTCTCATCCAGGGCAAGTTTTACCGGGGAAAGATGTGGGCAGACGGGAAAGAGGAGGGCAGCGGCCTGGGACTCTATATCGCAAGCACCCTGATGGAAAAGATGGACGGTCAATTGGTACCGGAGAGCCCGGAGCAGGGGCTTAGGATCACCCTGATGATCCCGCTCAGCTAGGCGTTAAGAATCCGGCGGAATCTGATCAGTTAAGATTTTTTTAAGAATTCAATAATAGTTTCACAAAGAACTCTTGTCAGAAGTCATATATAATTCCTATTGTAGCGAATCAGGTAACAGGCACGAAAGGATGAAATATATGGCTTCTTCTGTTTTAAGAACCGAAAAACTCTGTAAATCTTTTTCCAACGGCGGCGTGCAGCAGCATGTCATCAAAAATCTCGATGTTGAGATCATCGAAGGGGATTTTACCGTGATCATGGGCGCATCCGGATCCGGTAAATCTACCCTTCTCTATGCGCTTTCCGGAATGGACAAACCGAGCATGGGAAAGATCTGGTTCGGTGATACGCAGATCCAGGATTTTTCCAATGATGAACTGGCAGTCTTCCGCCGTGGTAACTGCGGTTTTGTCTTCCAGAGTGTTTATCTTCTGGAGAACCAGACGGTTCTGGATAATGTTCTCACCGGGGCGCTGATCGTACAGAAGAATTCCCCGGAACTGGTGAAAAAAGCAAAGGATCTGCTGAAGAAAGTAGGGATTGCGGAAGAAATGTGGAAGAAATATCCGAACCAGCTCTCCGGCGGGGAAGCGCAGCGTGTCGGCATCGTCCGCGCGATCATCAATGATCCGAAGATCCTGTTTGCGGATGAACCCACCGGACAGTTGAATTCGGCATCCGGAAAGGATGTGCTGGACATTTTTACGGAAGTGCACAAAAACGGGCAGTCCATCGTACTGGTAACACACGATCTGAAGACGGCCCTGCGCGCGACCAGAGTGCTGTACCTGCGGGATGGCGGTATCGTCGGGGATCACCGTATGGCAGTGTACGGTGAGGAAGAGGAAAAAACAAGACGCGCATCCCTCACAGCGTTCCTGGAAGAAATGGGGTGGTAAGAGATGGAGCATAAGATACTCAGGTTATCCCTGTTCAATCTGAAAAAGAATAAACGCGAAGTGCTTGGGATCGTCTTTATGACGATGATCACGGTGATGATGCTTTCGATCGTATTGATCAATTCACGAAAGATCGATACTGCATATGACGAGAGTTTTGCAAGATCCGGTTCCGTAACGCGGGCGGTACAGTTTAAGATGGACAAATACCGGAACGCGTTCCGGACGATACTGGAGGAACAGTATGGGATAGAGAATGTTTCCGAAGGCCGCTGGATCTATACGAATATGGTGGATGTACGGAGTTCGGACGGAGATATTGTAGCCTATAATATGGTTTTTCTGACCGAAAAAACGGAACGAAAGATCGAGGCGTTTCGTAAACTGGATCAACTTCCGGCGGAGGAAATCGACAGATTATCTCATCCCATCTGGCTTCCGGTGGCGTTTCAGATCGTGAAAGGCTATGATGTCGGTGATGATTTCGTGGTCCTGAAAAATGGAAAAGAGTATCCGTTTACGATCGCCGGTTTTTATGAAACGGGCCTGATGAATAATGACGGATGGCAGTATAAACTGGTTCTGTCGGAAGAGGATTACACACTCTTTGCGATGCTCTTTGACTCTTCTTCTATGTGGGAATGCATTGCATTATTCTTTGACAGTCCTGATTTTGCCTACGACCGGTATCTGGAGGATTGTAATGCCGTTGCATCGGAAAATCTCAGTTATACATCATCGTACTATTATAAAGAAGGCGAAAAAATAAATGAGACGAGCTTCCTGAAGATCTTTATGATGATGATCACCGGGATCTCTGTAGTGACACTGATCGCTTCCCTGTTTATGATCCGGCACAAGATCACGGGTGATATTGAGGATCAGATGCAGCAGATCGGTGTACTGGAAGCACTGGGATACCGCTCCGCAGAGATCTCACTGGCATATCTCTTTGAATATGTGATCGCAGGCGGAAGCGGCGCGATCCTGGGAGCAGGACTTGCTATTCTGATCACGCCGGCGGTAAACAGCGCGATCGGTATAATGATGGGACGCATTGTATCCGAAAGCACCGGTATGGGCGGGGCGCTGATCGCAGCGGTTGCGATATTGTTTCTGGTAGTCGTCTTTGCGCTTTTGAAGGCCGGACAGGTGAAAAACTATCCGCCGGTTGTGGCATTACGGAAGGGGATCAAAACACATCATTTCGGGAAGAATATCCTGCCGCTGGAAAAGATGCGAATGAACATCAATGCGGGTCTTGCACTGAAAGCGTTTTTCGGAAATCTCCGATCCTCTGCAGGAATCTTCTTCTGCATCGTGACTGCGGGAACCGCGATCCTGTTTGGCGCGATGACTTATGATTTCTTTAAAGCTGGTTGGACCGGATTTGCATCGATCATGGGCACGGACTGGGATGTTTTAAAAGTATATACGCTGGGTAATGTAGATGTCGATGCCTTTCGGGAAGAACTGCTCAGCATGCCGGAGGTAAGGAAGGCGATCAAGGTTTACAGCGGAGAACACGTTTCGGTAAAGGGATCTTCGAAAAACGCAGAGGTGATCACCTTCGGGGATTATGCAGATGCGGAAAACATCCATCCGTATCAGGGCAGATTTCCGAAATACGATAATGAGATCATGATCGGTATGAGCAGGAGCAGGGATGAGCACGTTGGTATCGGTGACAGTATTGTCCTGGAATACAACGGTCTGGAGAAGAACTATATCGTTACCGGTATCGTGGGAACCCTGCAAAACGGAGGAACGGTTGTATTTCTTACCAATGAAGGATATGAACGGCTGAATATCTTTGCGGAACAGACGGTTGTACAGACATATCCGGCAGAAGGAGTGAAGATCCGGGAACTGGAAGATGCGATCAATGCGCATTTCGGAGGCACTACCAAAGCGGCAGCAGAAGGCGAGACGCAGGCAGCGGGCCGGGACGAGAGGATCCGTGCAGCGGCAGAGGAAAAGATCGCGGTACTGTTAAACCAGTATGGCGTGACAGATGTGGACTATGCCGTACAGATCGGGGATGAAATGATCACGGGAAACAGCAGGGGATTTGTGATCAGGGAATACTTTTCTTATGAGGGAATCGTGAAGACACAGATGCTGCCCATTGCGGAGACAACGAAAAGTTTCTGTTTATACGCACTGATCCTGGTTGCAGCTATCGTTGCCGTTCTGATCACCATCATCACATCCAATGATGTCCGAAGACAGCGGCATACCCTGGGGATCATGAAAGGTTTGGGATATTCCTCGAAAGACCTGATGCTGCAGTTGGCACTGAAATATATGCCGGTGATAATATGCGGGACTATGATCGCTACGATGTGTGGTATCTGGGTGAACAAACTGTTCTGGGGATTTAGTTTTGCGGTGGTCACAAAGATCAATGTAGCGGTGATCGTGATCACGGATCTGCTGCTGATCGTGTTCTGTTTCGCAGTGGCATATCTCAGTGCCGGAAGGATCCGGAAGATTTCCGTAACGGAACTGATGACCGAATAATAGGAGAGATAGATATGAAAAAAGAGCGGAATTACAAAAAGGTGTTCGGATGTGCGACGGCTCTTACGCTTGCCGGGTTTGTGGGCTGGAATCTGATTCCCGGGACGGCAAAACAGGTGACGGCAGAAGACGGACCTGCGGATAGCGGAGAAGTATATGAGAATGGCTGGGAAGCGGCAGAGAAAGATACGGAATATGTGTATTGTGTCGGCTCGGTCAGCAAAGTGTATTCCACCGCTGCGGTCATGCAGCTGGTGGATGAAGGAAAAGTGGAATTGGACGGTCCGGTTACGGATTATATTCCGGAGTTTCGGATGGCGGATCCCAGATATAAAGATATCACGGTCCGGATGCTGATGGATCATACCTCAGGGCTGATGGGAAGCGATTATTCGGGTGCCTTTCTGTATGGGGATGTATATGAGGAAAAATTCGAAGATCTTCTGAAGACCTTAGCAGAGCAGCGGCTGAAAGCAGATCCGGGAGAATACGCATCCTACTGCAACGATGGATTTGACCTGCTGGCGATCATTACGGAACGGGTATCCGGAATGAACTTTACCGAGTATGTACAGAAAAATCTGGCAGCGCCTACCGGCGGCAGTTTCACGGGATCCGGAGCGACTTATCTTTCGTTTGAACATCTGGCACCGGCCAATACGGCGGGACATAACCGTTACGAACAGGGTGGTACGATGTGTCTTGGGGCCGGTGGTGTGTATGCCACGGCTTCCGATACTGCCGCATTCGGCGCAGGATTCATTGCGGGAAACAACAAGATCCTTTCGGAAAACGCCAAGACGGCTATGGCGACACGGTGGTCGGATGCCGATGTGCATATGGAGGAGAACGGTCTTGGCTGGGATATGGTATCTATGAGCCGGTACGAGAACGCCGGGGTTACGGTCGTCGGAAAAGGCGGGGACTCCGGTATGAATCACGCATTTCTTCTGGTGGCGCCGGAGAATGAGATCAGCGTATCCGTGCTTTCCAACGGTGGCAGCAGTATGCTGAACGGTCTGCTGACACAGGCGATCATGGATGTATGCCTGGAGGAGCAGGGGATCACGGTTACAGATCCGGAAGGAACGGTGGCAGAGATTGTGTCGGAGATACCGGCAGAATACGATGCGAAAGCAGGTGAATATTCGGTAAACGGAGAAACCGGAGATGCGATCGACCGGATCAGTTTCCCGGAGCATAAATATATGCATGTGGAGAGCATCGGAGCATATAAGACCACCTGCACGGATTATGTACTGACGCAGGACGGACGATTTGCGGAACTGGCTTACGAGGTGGCGGACAGCGGAATCGATGACATCAAGGTGGCGATGAATCCGACATATATTTCCTTTCATTCTTCCGAAAACGGACAGACGCTGCTTGCAGCGGATCGCAATTCCCATCTTCCTGAAATGGGAGATGTTGAGGGACACTATTATATCGGGGAAAAACTGAAAGAGAATCCGGTGAGTACGAATGTGCAGACAGCCTGGCAGGCACTGGAAAGAAAAGAGTTCCTTCTGGCGGGAGAAAGGTATTCTTCCAGCGGATATGATACGGCCTTTGCTGAGATCGTGCTGCCGTCGGAGTATCCGGGCTATGTATTTGTGGTAACGGCGATGGGAACAAAACTGCTGAAGATCACGGATGAAGCACATGCGGTATCGTTTCAGGAGATTCCGTCCAACAGAAATCGTGACCGGATGGACATTACGTTTAAGGAAGACGAAAACGGCCTTTTGCTCTGCAGTAATGTGGGTCTCACCTACCGCTTGGAAGAT